>JBAYTJ010000039.1:0-11039 GCA_041675665.1 Acholeplasma sp.
GAACTCGGTGTTGCAAACATGCCATCCTTTGGATCATTTAATTATGATGCATTTGCAGATATCCCTAATGTAGCATTTGTTGGTGTATTTGAAGGGTTCCAAACTGTATTTAGCCAACCAATATTCACAACATTATTCTTAGTATTTGCATTACTATTTGTTGATATCTTTGATACTGCTGGTACATTAGTTGCTGTTGGTAAAACTGCTGGTTTAGAAGATGAATCTGGAAATATTCCTAATTTAGATAAAGCTTTACTTGCTGACTCTATTGGTACACTCGTCTCTTCTACATTAGGTACGCCAGAAATTACTTCTTATGTAGAATCTACTACTGGTGTTGAAGCTGGTGCTAAAACAGGTTTCTCATCCGTTATAGTTGCATTATTATTCTTAGTATCTTTAGCATTATTCCCAATCTTTAATATCTTTACACATTCATCAGTTACATTAGGTGCACTAGTATTAGTTGGGGTCTTAATGTCACAACAATTAAAAGAAATTGATTGGTCAGATATAACTTCTGCAATCACTGCATTTGTTGTGATTGCTGGTATGCTATTTACATCTAGTATTGCTGATGGTATTGCATTCGGTTTTATTATCTACACTTTAATTAAACTTGTTCGTGGTGAATATAAAGATGTGCATCCAATTATCTATGGATCAAGTGTGTTATTCATTATCTATTTCATCTTAACTGCTAACCTGTTATAACAAATACTTATACTAATTTACATTTAAAAAGCATTCACTTAAGCTGGAAGTGAATGCTTTTTTATATTCTAAATTGATTTAATTATGTCTCATTACGCTTATCAATGAAAGTGAGAAACACATTAAGTAATATACCTCCAAGTGCAGCTACACCGATACCAGGTAGTACAAAGGTTGAAGTGACAGGAATGGAATCAACGCCTAAACCTACAATACCAATAAATGCCATAACTGCAATAACTTTTGGATCAAATATATTGACATTCTTTTCGATCATTAAGGCAATCCCTTGTACAGCAATTGCTCCAAACAAGTAAAGTGACACACCTTGTACAACTGGGTTTGTAAGAATTAAACTTAAATTACCCAAATTTAATAATTCCAGTAGTAAACCAACAACGATTGCCAAAATACCTGTGATTAAGAATACATAGCTTGAAAAGTTTTTAGTGACTGCAGATGCACTCACATTTTCACCATAGTTCGTACCAGCAGGGCCACCGCTTAATACTGCAACAATATCACCGATACCATCACCTATTAGGTTTGTATCTAGCATTTCTCTAATCTTATAATCTTTACCATCTTTTTGGTTAGATAAATTATTGACATATAAATCAATTTGATTCACATGGGCTGCAGATTCTGGAATGGTTGCAAATGCAATTGGGAAGATTGCAATAACTGCAACCCCAATTAAAGCCGGTGAATCAAATGCTGCAGGAATTGTTACCCAAGGCATTACATCAAGCATAGCTAGTGTTTGAGCATTCATAATACCATCAAAATATACACCCATATTACTAAATGACCATGTATCACCTAAACTAGGTACCCAAAGTAAGTAGGATAATATAACCCCTACAGATACACCAATTAAAATAGGTATTTGTGAAACAAATCCTTTTTTTAATACAACCGTTAAAATAGCGATTGTTAAGAATGTTACAACTGCAACTAAAACGCTTAACCAGTCCACACCTTCTGGTCCAACATTTAAAATCCCATTCATAACATTACCTGATAAAACAAGACCGATGATCATCGCAATCATACCAGTAATGTGACCTGGTAAAATCTTATCAATCTTATCTTTACCAAAATACCTAATTAAAAGGCCCGCTCCAATTGACATTAATCCGCTTAAGACGGAAGCAATTAAAACAGACCCTAAAACTGTAGATGATGAAGCTAAATTGTCAACACCGTAAGTAACGACAATAGCAACAGCACCAATATATGAAAATGATGAACCATAATATAATGGGATTTTAAAACCTGTCACCAATAAGAAGGTGATCGTAGCAACCCCACTTGCGAATATAGCGGCTGGGATGGAATAAATCTCTAATCCGAAGCCATTCATAATAATCGCTGCTAAAACTGTGGCTGGTAACATAACCAGGAACTGTTGTAGCGCGAATACAATTGATTTACCTAATGTTGGTTTATCATTAGGTAAGTAACCTACAATATCTTTTTCTTTCATCTGTATCTTCTCCTTTTAAATGTAATTTTTCCTAAAAAAAAGACACTTTAACGTGTCCTATTAAGAAGGTGTGTTTCTGTTTAGACCATAAAGCTTTCTCTTTAGGACTTACATTCTTTTCAAAGTATATCAAACATCTAAAGGTTATGCAAGTGTTTTAATTACTAAAGTTAAAAGAAGGATCTGATCCCCTTTATTTAATCTAAATTTATGATGGAACCATGCTCACGAATAACTTCCTCAAAATAAATTTCTAAGTTTTCCATATATTCTGTACGGTTTGTAGTACGCGCGAGCTTACTACGTACTTGACTCGCCTTTGGTAATCCTTTTAAATACCATGGTCCATGTGAACGCATTTCTAAACACGCTGTATGTTCACCTTTAAGTTTTGCTAAGTCATCAAAATGTCTCATCATTAATGCTCTAACTTCTTCATAAGTTCTAACAGGTTTTTCTTCATCATTTAAATAGGCATTAATTTCTCTAAAGATCCATGGATTTCCTAAGGATGCTCTACCAATCATGACGGCATCACATCCCGTGTAATCTAGCATATGTTTGGCACTAGGACCATCCACAACATTACCATTACCTATAACAGGTATAGATACAGCTTTTTTGACGTTTTTGATAACATCTAAATCAGGTTCCCCTGAATAACCTTGTGCACGTGTACGTGCATGTACGGTAATTAAGGATGCACCCGCTTTTTCAATCATTTGGGCAACCTCAACAGCATTGACTGTATCGCTATCCCAACCACTTCTAATTTTAACCGTTACAGGTTTTGATACTTTTTCTTTGATTGCTTTCACAATATCATATATTTTTTGAGGGTCTTTCATTAAAGATGCGCCTGCTTGCGCAGATATTGCTACCTTCGGTACTGGACATCCCATATTGATATCAATAAAGTCACAGTTAGAATGTTTATCAATAAACATAGCAGCCTCAACCATTGTTTGTAGATCACTACCAAAAATTTGTTGTGCTGCAGGTTTTTCTTCGACTGTCATGTATAACATTTGTAATGTTTTTGGATTTTGAAAAAAGATAGCTTTATCAGATACCATTTCAGCAAAAACGACACCTGCACCTAATTGACGTGCCATCAACCTAAAAGGATGGTTTGACACACCGGCCATCGGTGCTAATATTAACTTATTATGTACTTCATAATTTCCTAATTTGAAACTCATTATAATCACCGAGTGATATTTTATCATATATATTATAAATTACTAATTTTACACATTTTATGTAAATCATTTATAATAATACGTTGTAACTAACATCTACTTTTTATTTAAGGTATAATTATGTTTGAGGTTTATAACTATGAAAGACTACACATTAATCGCACTAGCGTACAACAAAGAAGTAAGAATATATACTGCCGTTTCTACAAATCTAGTAGAGAAATCCAGAAAGTTTCATCAAACATTACCGACAGCATCTGCTGCAATGGGTCGTTTTTTAACCGTCTCAGCGATGATGTCTTTGATGTATAAAGATGGTGAAAGATTAACCCTTAAAATTGAAGGTGATGGACCAATCGGTCAGATGAGCGTTGAGGCTAAGGCAGGTACCGTTAGATCTACTATCCAAAATCCAAATGTTTATCTAGTTTATGAAGATGGTCCTAAAAAGGGGAAACTAAATGTCGGTCAGGCTGTTGGTCAGGGTAATTTATTTGTTACTAAGGATTGGAAAGATAATTATTTTACATCAAGTTCACCACTTCAAACAGGTGAAATAGGTGATGATTTTACATACTACTATGCAGCTAGTGAACAAACCCCTTCTGCGGTTGGTTTAGGAGTCTTAGTCTCTAAGGGCAAAAAAGTCATTCATGCTGGTGGATTTATTGTACAAGTACTGCCACACGCAAGTGAACAAACACTATCTAAACTAGAAACCATTATATCTAAAATAGGTTCAATTACTGAATTATTAAGAAAAGACTATACACCTGAGGATATTTTAAATCTACTATCTGATCATACAGCTGAAATTTTAGAAAGACATGTTATCAAATATCATTGCGGTTGTAGTCATAAGAAATACTTTGATGCAATGACTAGATTGAATAAATCGTCTCTTGAAGAAATCCTACATGAAGATGGTCAAGCAGAAGTTATTTGTCAATACTGCAATAAAAAATATATATATTCAAAAGATGACCTTCAACAAATGATTGATAAAAAATAAACTAAAACGGCAAAATAATGCCGTTTTAGTTTATATATTTCATTTATTTGGTACGATCCCCAACTGTTTTAAATGCGCAACTACTTTTTTAAGAGGTAAGCCCATGATTGTATGAAAATCCCCCTCATAACTTTTAATAAATTTTGAACCAATGCCTTGTATGGCATATGCACCGGCTTTATCCATCGGTTCATTTGTTTGTACATATTGCTTAATATCCAGTGAACTCAATTTATTAAAATAAACCGTGGCTGACTCAACAAAACTTATAACTTTCTCTGAACTTATTATGCAAACACCCGTAAAAACATTGTGACTTCTGTCACTTAACATATTAAGCATCTTTTCAGCATCTGCCTCGTCTACAGGTTTACCTAATATTTTACCGTCTACTTCAACCACTGTGTCCGCCGATAAAATTACATTATCTTGGTATTTATCTAATAAGTACTTGGCCTTTTCAACTGCCATGGTTTCAACAAATTTTTCAACATCTCCGTCAAATGATACGGCGCTTTCATCAAAGCCGTTGGGTACTGTTTCAAAGATAAAATTAGCACTTTCTAGTATCTCTTTTCTTCTGGGTGATGCAGAACCTAATATAAACATAAAAATCTCTCCTCATACATGATATAATATTCATGATATATATTTTTAAAAGTGGTGTATTAAATGGCAATTAAACTTAAGTTAAACCCAAACAATTTGTATATTCTAGCTGTCTCAGGTGGCGTGGACTCCATGGTTTTATTTGACCTGTTTTTAAAGCATAAATATCGTTTTATTGTTGTACATTTTAATCATCAAAAGCGCACAGAATCTTTGGATGATCATCAGTTGATTGAATCTTTATGTCACACACACAACATTAAATATCATTATATCAAATTAAATATTAAAAAAGGCAACTTTCAAGAAATGGCAAGAAATGAACGCTATTTACATTTAGAAGAAATTGCAGATCAATATAGCACATCCTATATCGCAACAGCACATCACTTAGATGATTTAGCTGAAACAGTCTTAATGAAGTTAATTCGAGGTTCAAATTTACTTGGTTATGCAAGCATGCAAGCTAAAGTAACAATTGATAATTATACTTACTTAAAACCGCTACTTAACTATAGTAAAGCAGATCTATTAGCCTATCAACAAACATATAATTTAAACTATTTAGAAGATCACACAAATTTAGAAGATACGTATTTAAGAAACCGTATTAGACATCATGTAATGCCTTTATTAAAACAAGAAAATGATGTGCTTACACATTTTAAAAACTTCTCTACCCAAAGCTATCTAGCATCCGATTATATTAGAGATCAATCTAAAGCATTCTTAAACTTAGATTTAACCTTTAATCTCAAAGACTTTATCAAACTACATGATGCCGTAAAAATGGATATTATATCTTTAATTTTAGAAACATTAAATGTCGATAAAAACTTCAAGAAAATAACAACTATTTTAAAACAATTAACCTCAAATAAGCCAAATATCCGTATTACATTGAATAATAATATGCAAATGATTAAAGCCTATGATGCCGTCTCTATTCATAATTTAAATACAGCAAATGAACAAACATCAGAGGTTTGTCTCACGATTTCCCACAATAAGGTTGACCTACCGAAGATTTTTACCGAATTATGTTATAATAAATTGGATTTTCCTATTCGATTAAGAAAACGCCAACCAGGTGATAAATTATCATTTACCTACGGTAGAAAGAAATTAAAAGATTTCTTAATTGATAAAAAAATACCAATGGAACAAAGAAATACACTCAATATCATTGTAGATAGTTCTGGTACCATTTTATGGATACCAGGTCTATATTTAAATGAGACACTAGGTAGTGACAATAAAATTTATTTATCCATAAAGGAGTAACTATATATGCATCAAGATATTCTTGAAGTTCTTGTAACAGAAAAACAAATTAAATCAGTTACTGAAAAGTTAGGTCAACAACTAACTAAAGATTATGCCGGTAAAAATGCATTGTTTATCGGTTTATTAAATGGCTGTGTGCCGTTTATGTCAGAGTTAATATTAAAAATTGATACACATATTGAAATTCAATTTATGGCCGTATCCAGTTACCATGGTGGCATTAAGTCCTCAGGTGATGTCAATATTAAGTATGACTTAAGTCGGTCTGTTCAAGACCGAGATGTTGTAATTGTAGAAGATATTGTTGATACTGGAGCAACCCTTTCTACAGTAACTAAATTATTGTTTCACCGTGGTGCAAAATCTGTAAAGGTAGTGACCTTATTAGATAAACCATCTGGTAGGCAGGTAGATTTTACACCAGATTACATCGGGGTTACAATCCCTAAGAAGTTTGTTGTAGGCTACGGATTAGACTATAACGAATATTACAGAAACTTACCTTACATCGGTGTATTAAAACCTGATGTATATACGAAATAGGAAGGAAAACTTATGAATAGACAACAAAAACCAAAAAGAAGTCCGATTCGTCCAGATTATCTTGTCATCGTCATTATTATTTTATTAGCAATTGGTATGTACTTCTTCTTTACACAAATGATGGCCCCACGTGTAAAGCAATATGATGAATTTGAATTTATTGCAGCAATTGAAGCAGGTGAGATTGCCACCATGCGTACAGAATATGTTGGTGGTGATAACTTTAACCTTTGGGAGGTTACAGGTACATTTTCAGAAGGTAATGCACCAGAGGGTGTTGGTAGTTACGTCATAATCTTATATGGAGACCGTTTAAATAACATTCAAGATCTTGTTCTAACATATAATGAAGCGAACCCTTCAACACCAATTACAGTTTCTTTTGTACCACATGTAACAATTGACTTTTGGAATATTTTAACCACTGTATTATTAATTGCTGGGCCAATTATATTAGTTATCTTTATGTTTAGATCAATGAGTTCACAATCCAATAAAGCTCAAGACTTCACTAAGAACCGTGCACGATTATCACAAGGTAGAAAAATTAAGTTTGCTGATGTTGCTGGTGCTGATGAAGAAAAGGCTGAAATGGTTGAATTAATTGACTTCCTTAAAAATCCTAAGAAATATACCGATATGGGTGCGCGTGTACCTAAGGGTGTTTTATTAGTTGGTCAACCAGGTACTGGTAAAACATTGCTTGCTAAAGCCGTTGCTGGTGAAGCGCAAGTCCCATTTTTCTCAATATCAGGTTCTGATTTTGTTGAACTTTATGTTGGGGTTGGTGCAAGCCGTGTAAGAGATTTATTTAAAGTCGCTAAACAAAGTGCACCTTGTATTATCTTTATTGATGAAATTGATGCCGTAGGTCGTCAGCGTGGTGCTGGTATGGGTGGCGGTAACGATGAACGTGAACAAACATTAAACCAACTACTTGTTGAAATGGATGGGTTTAGTGCAAACTTAGGTATCATTATTATGGCAGCAACCAACCGTCCCGACGTCTTAGATCCTGCACTTTTAAGACCAGGTCGTTTTGACCGCCAAATTACAATGCAAGTACCGGATCAAAAATCTCGTGAAGCGATATTGATGGTACATGCACGCTCTAAAAAATTAGATCCAGATATAAAATTTAGCGAAGTTGCAATGCGTATTCCAGGATTTACTGGCGCGGATATTGAAAATCTACTCAATGAAGCTGCGCTACTTGCTGCAAGAGAAAACAGAACTGTTATCTCTATGCAAGATATCGATGAAGCCGCAGACCGTGTAACCATGGGACCTGCTAAAAAATCAAGAAAATACTCAGTCAATGAAAAGAAAATGGTTGCCTACCATGAAGCTGGTCATGCAGTTATCGGATTAAAGGTTAACCTTGCCTCAACAGTTCAGAAAGTAACAATTGTTCCACGTGGACGTGCTGGCGGTTATGCACTTTATACACCGGTTGAAGAAAAATTCAACTACGCTAAAAGTGAGTTGCTAGCAATGATAACTTCTGCATTAGGTGGACGTGTTGCTGAAGAAATTATGTTTGATGATGTGACAACCGGTGCTTATGATGACTTCAAACGTGCAACAAAGTTAGCACGTAGTATGGTTACTGAGTATGGTATGTCTGATTTAGGACCAATCCAATATGAAACAGACAGTGGTAATGTCTTTTTAGGTAGAGATTACTTAAAAGATAAGAACTTCTCTGATGCAGTTGCATTAGAAATCGATAGGGAAGTGCGTGGTATTATTACTTCATGTTATGAAAATGCTAGAAAAGTAATTAATGAAAACAAATCATTGTTAGATAATATTGCTAAATATTTAATTTTAGTAGAAACACTAACTAAAACAGATATTGATGAGATTGCATCAACTGGAAAACTTGCATGGTGGGATAACCGTGAGGTTGAAGATACACCCAAAGCAGATAAGTAACATTGAGAGTTGATAAGTTTTTAAAAGTATCACGTTTGATTAAACGTCGTACAGTTGCTAAGCATGTTGCTGATGCAAATCGCATTTACATTAATGACATACTAGCCAAGCCTGGTAAAATAGTTAAAGTTGGTGACAAAATTCAATTACATCTCGGATTGAAAATTATAACCATAGAGGTTACTTCCCTCACCCATTTAAAAGACCAGGACATGTATACACTCATTTCTGAAGAAAAACGGTCTTAAAGATCGTTTTTTCGTGAAAATTATATTATAATAAGTTAACTATAAGGAGGAAATTCATGAGCTTTCCTGATGATTTAAATGAACAACAAAAAGTAAGACTTCAAAAAGTTGAAGACTTAAGAAAATTAGGTGTTGATCCATTCGGTCACCGTTTTGATCGTACACATCTATCTAATCAAATCCATGATACATATGGATCACTTGATCGTGAAGCTTTAGATGCAAAGAACATTTCCGTAACCATTGCTGGCCGTATTGTTTTAAGACGTACACAAGGTAAAGCTGGATTCATCCAACTTCAAGATAAAGAAGGACGTATCCAAGTATATATTCGCCTAGATCATATAGGTGAATTCCAATTTGATTTATTTAAACATTCTGATTTAGGTGATATCATTGGTATTAAAGGTGTCTTATTTCGAACTAAAACAGATGAACTAACCGTTAAAGCAAATGAATTTATTCACCTAACAAAAGCAATCAGTCCACTGCCTGATAAATTTCATGGACTACAAGATAAGGAAGAAGCAAGACGTCGACGCTATGTTGATTTAATTGTCAATGAAGAAGCAATGCGTGTTGCTAGAATGCGCCCTAGAATTATTCGTGCATTCCAACATTACTTTGATTCTAACGGTTACATTGAAGTTGAAACACCAGTACTACACCCAATATTAGGTGGTGCTGCTGCTAGACCATTTGTAACACATCACAACGCACTAGATATGGACTTCTACTTACGTATAGCAACTGAACTACCACTTAAACGATTAATTGTTGGTGGTATGGAACGTGTCTATGAAATTGGTCGACTATTTAGAAATGAAGGTATTGATGCAAAGCATAACCCGGAGTTCACAACCGTTGAAGCTTATTTAGCGTATGGTGATGTGACAGATATGATGGCACTTGTTGAGTCTTGTCTTTCAAGTGTTGCCTATGAAGTTACAGGTGCTTATGATGTCGTATTCGGTGATCAAACAATACATTTAAAAGACTTTAAACGTGCACACATGGTTGACCTTATTAAGGAACAAACCGGTGAAAACTTCTTTACACCCTACACGCTTGATGAAGCCAAAGCAATCGCTAAAAAGCATAATGTGCAAGTTGAAAAGCACTTTACGGTAGGACATATCATTGAAGCATTCTTTAATGACTATGTTGAAAAAACAATTATCCAACCAACCATTGTTTATGGTCACCCTGTTGAGATATCACCACTTGCAAAAGCAAACACCAAAGACCCTAGATTTACTGATCGCTTTGAACTGTTTATTATGGGTTCTGAATATGCCAATGCATTTTCTGAGTTAAATGATCCAGTTGATCAAAAAAATCGCTTCTTAGATCAATTAGCTCAAAAAGAAAAAGGTGATGATGAAGCAACCGAAATGGATACTGACTTCGTTGAGGCGCTAGAATATGGCATGCCACCGACTGGCGGCATTGGTATTGGTATTGATAGATTCATCATGTTACTTACAAATACACCAAATATTCGTGATGTCATATTATTCCCACACGCTAGACAAAAAACAAAATAGTATACTAAAAAGGCAGCCAAATGGCTGCCTTTTTAATTATTTATAACTTGATAAATCCTCTATACCCTCTAGATGCATAGTAACTATCTGCGCCATTGTGGAAGATAAATGTTCTTTGGTATCTTTTTTCGGCATTGAGTGCGCCACCCAAAGATCTTATACTATCCGGTGTTTCAATCCATGAAGATGTCTTTAGATCAAAATCCTCTAAAGTTTGCATATAGCTATACATAGGCTCATTTATAAGCTTGACACCCATTTGATCTGCATGTTTTTCTACACTAGACTCCGGCTTAAACTTTTTGCGATCTTGCCAAGCTTTTTCATCATAGCATAAACTTCTTCTTTGTTCTGGTGATTCTTTAGAAAAGTCGACATAGTATACTATGCCTTCATACTTAATGACATCTGGATTGCCACCAGTATCTTCCATTTTTTGCAAGATAC
>JBAYTJ010000040.1:0-10512 GCA_041675665.1 Acholeplasma sp.
TAACCTCGTGTTTTTAAGCGCACTACCGCTACATGCATATAATAGATTCCAGGCCCCGGCAAATCCATAAACGGCCCCGTGCCATATTACATTTTATAACTTTAATTAGAATTTAGCAAGTTTTTGTTGTACGATTGGCAATCGTTGTAGGGCTAAAAAGATTGGTGTGCCTATTAAAGCCGCAATTACTGCTTCTGTAAGTCCATTAAATCCCACAATAAAGATAATAACATCCATTACTTGATCAGTCTGGAATACTTCATAAAATGCACCATATGAAAATATAGCCACTGCACTTAGGACAAAGAATGTATGTATTAAGGTACCTATAATAAAGATAGATGGAATCGCTAAGGATTTAAAATCGTGTTTAATAAACAAATATATATATAGGGCTATAAATATCAATAATAATCCACTAGCTATAAAGTAATTTGCTGTATCATTTAAATTACTAAAGACCACAAATGTGCCTTCAAATATTGCTACAGTTGTAATAATTGCTACCAAACCAATAATAATATAACTACCAACCTTAGTCTCTTTTAGGACTTTAAATAATTTAAACAAGTAAAAGACTGCAAATACAAATAAAACTCTCGGTAAAACACTAACCATTGGATTAATAAATGCAATATTTAGTCCTACCGGGTTCAATGCTGCTTGAATTAAACTTACCAAACCAAATGCTAGTCCTGGTATCCAAAAGAATTTAGAAGATAGCAATACTGCCGCTATAAGTACAGGTATGTGTAATATTGTAATCGGATTACCTGGCACAATTGTAATGAATCCAATTTGTGGAATCATTCCCATTAAAAAAATTAGTGCAACAAAAATAGAAGTTAACACTAATTCAAATGTTTCGTTTTTTTTCATTTTATTTTCTCCTTTTTAGGCCACTATAGGGTCCCATAAGTACTCAAATATTATAACACAAAGTTATTATTTTTTATTTATATTTGTTTTGTTATGTCTAATTAGCTTCATGAGTAAATATATGTAATATATAAAACTTAAAATTATTACAATAATTGCCATAACAACATAAAATATTGCTGCTTCTAATGTTAAAATGAATACCATAATTCATATGGTTGAATTAGAAGCTATTAATGGATATTTAATAATAGCAGCCATAATCGTTAACATTATCGATAAAACAATTAAACTTATACTAAGTACTTGCCTCACATAAATCAAAACATTTCAACTGATCATTTAGGATGTACTATATATCTAATCTCATTAAGTAATTATCATAGTATTTACTACCAACTTTTGTAGAATTCTGGTCCAATCCATAAATTTCAAATCCGAATTTTTTATATAAGTTGATGGCACGAATATTTTCAGAAATAACTTCTAAGTAAATGGTTTTAATCGAACCCATTGTTTTTGCATAATCAATCAATTGTTGAAGTAACATTGAACCAATACCTTGATGCCAATAATCTTTTAATACCGATATCCCAATACTTGCTTTATGTTTTGTACGCGGTTTCGTGTGTCCTTGTATATGAGCATTTGCCACAATTTTCTCATGAACCTTTACAACAAACATTCTACTTGATGGTGTTGCATTCATTTTCTCTAAAAACAATGATTCTTGTTGAACACTCATCGACACGCCTTCAGCACCAAACAATAAAAAATCCGTTTCTGAACCAACCTGTTTTAAATAATCTATCATGTGCTTAGCATCCTTGCTTTGAGCGACTTCTATCTTATATACCATATTTTAATCCTCTTTAGTTATTCGTTAGTAAAACAATTTGACGTAGTCTCTCACCAATAACTAAATCATTATCTTTTGTTTTAAATTGTACCATTTTTATTATGTAGTCACAACACTTTAAAGCATGTGTCTTTACATGAATGGTTGACACCATATGTGCTAATGCTCTTAAATAAAACTGCTGATCATTTTGACGAATCTTTGCTAGTTTATGAATCTTTAAAGCTAAGTTCCTAGCTTCAACAACATTGTGATTACCTTTAATGTGTGCATCAATCAGCATGATAACTTGATTGTTATAGTCACTATAACCTGCATCATAATATAGTTCCATTACTTTTTTTATCCACTCTAGAACTAATGTTTTTGATTGTTTATTAAAGTGCGCTAAAAATTCTTCATAGACATTTATTTTTTGTTGTTTTAAATGGTTCATTATATAAAGAGACCAAGGGCTTTACTGACATTGATATAATATTTTACACCATTTAGTAGTACTTTTTCATCAAAATTAAACTTATTGTTGTGTAATGGATAAATAAAATCCTTTAAAACATTACGTGAACCAATAAAAGTAAAAATACCAGGGATTTCTTTTTGGTAAAATGCAAAATCCTCTGAAAAAGTATAGGGCCTTAAGTAGGTAATCTCATTTGGATCAAGTGCAGTTTCTACAATTTTAAACAGTTCAGGATCATTATAAACTGCTGGATAATAATCAATGATTTGATCAATTATTTTAACACCATATTGTAGTTCTATTGCCTTTTTAGTATCCAACATCTTTTGTTTCATGATTTCAAATGTTGCATCATCAAATGCACGCATGGTTCCTGCAACATGGACTAAGCCTGCAATAATGTTTCTAGCTTCACCACCAGAGATTTTTCCAGTTGTTATGACAGCCGGTTCTAATGGATCAATAAATCTTGAAACAATTTGATTGATGCCAACAACAAATGATGCAGCAGCTAATAAAGCATCATTCCCTTGTTGTGGTTGTGCACCGTGTGCGGACTTACCTTCAATATAAAAATCAAATTCTGCATTTCTAGCTAACATTGGACCTGATATGATGCCAACTTTACCTTCTTCTAAACCCGGAAATAAGTGTAATCCAAAAATCTTTTGTATCTGGTGGTCTCTAATTAAACCCTCATCAATCATAACCTTAGCCCCACCAGGACCTTCTTCAGCTGGTTGAAAAATGAACACCATCGTTTGATTGGGCATATCTATTTTTGCAACATGTTCAGCAAAACCCAGTAGCATCGCTGTATGACCATCATGTCCACATGCATGCATGCGACCTTCAAATTTTGACTTAAATGGTATATCCAGCATTTCAGTAACAGGGAGTGCATCCATATCTGCACGAAAACCAATTGATTTTTTGTCTTTACCTTTTTTTACTGCGACTAAACCAGTTTTTGCATAGGTTATTGGTTCATATCCAAAAGACTCTAACTTTGCTTTAACATATTTATATGTCTGTTCTAAATCAAAACCTAATTCTGGTATTTGATGTAGTTCTCTGCGATATTGGGTCAATTTATCAACCATGTTTAATCACTTCCTTAAATCATTTAATATTTCAGTTTTTGAATTCGTTTTTTCATCTCTATATTTTACTATCTTTGCAGGTTGTCCTGCAACCACAGCATTTTCAGGTACATCCTGTGTAACAACTGAACCAGCTGCTACAACTGCATTTTTACCAACACGAACTCCTTCTAAAACTACTGCGTTGGCACCAACTAAAACACCATCCTCTATAATAACCGGTGTTGCACTTGGTGGCTCGATCACACCTGCAATGACTGCACCTGCACCAATATGGCAGTTTTTACCTACTTTTGCACGTCCACCTAATACTGCATTCATATCAATCATTGTACCCTCACCAACAATCGCACCAATGTTGATAATCGCACCCATCATAATGACAGCACTATCGCCAATGACTGCATGCTCTCTAATCCATACACCTGGCTCAATTCTTGCATTTATCTTAGTTGTATCAAGCATTGGTATTGCAGAATTTCTTCTGTCTGCTTCTAATACATAGCTTTCGATCACTTGATGATTAGATTCTAAAAATGGGTGAATATCTTTAGCTTCTCCAAATAGTATACCTGACTTTTCATCACCAAAGTAATTAGATGGTCCAAAATCTAAATCTTTCAAATTACCTTTAATATATAGCTTCACTGGTGTTTTTTTTACTGCATTTTTAATAAACTTTGCGATCTCATATGGATCTAATATAAATTCTGACATTATGCTTCTCCTAGTAGGTCATCCATACCGTACAACCCATTTTTTTGTGTGACTATAAATTTTGCTGCTTTCATTGCACCTAATGCAAATACATTTTTATCATGTGCAATATGTGTTAATTCTAAAGTTTCACTTAAATTTGAAAATATGACTTTATGTTCTCCAACATAGTTGCCCAACCTTAAACTATGTACATGTATACCAGGTTTTATAGATGCACCATCAATCAGTTCTCTTTTTTCTTTTAGTCCATCATTTACAGCATCATATAACTTATAAGCTGTACCGCTAGGTGCATCTTTTTTATATTTGTGATGTTTATCAATCATTTCAATATCAAATGATTCATCAACACTTTCACTAACAAGTTTTAATGCTTTGGTCAGTAAGTGAATACCTACTGAATAATTTGCTGCATAGAAGATGGGAATGTCTTTGCTAGTTTTTCTAATCCATTCAAAATCAATATCGCTATAGCCGGTTGCTGCTAGCACTAAAGGAATCTTCTTTTCATGAGCATACATCAATATTTGTTTTAAATTGCTCGGATGAGAAAAATCAATGATTACATCCGATGGTTTCAACTGACTTAAATCAGCAACTGAATCACTTGAATCCTTTTGATCAAAGCCACCAACCAAACTAAAATCGGTTGATGTTTCTGCCAATGATTTAAGCACTTGTCCCATGCGACCTAATATGCCTGATATAACGAGTTTAATCATGATTCACCAACTTGTATTTTTTTAATATTTCTACCAACATTCGGTTATGTTTTGCACCCAATCTTGTTAGTGGTAGTCTTGGTTTACCAACCGTAAACCCTAAATGCTCTAAAGCACGTTTAACCGGTATTGGATTAGATTCTATAAACATCATTTGGTGTAGTTCATCAAACTTCATAAATGCATCTTTATTATCAATACCCGATCTAAAGTTTTGAATCAGTAGACTTGTTGTTAGAGGTATGATATTTGCTGTTACAGAAATTGTACCATGACCACCCAGTTTTAAGACATCATAGACTTGATCATCATTACCACTTAAGACAATAAAGTCTTCAGTTGTTTGTTCTATGATACTTTGAACTTGTTCTAAGTTGCCACTAGCTTCTTTAACGCCAATAATGTTTTTGACTTTACTCAGTCTAACTACTGTTTTTACATCCATATTAACACCTGTTCTAGAAGGTACATTATAAAGCATAATTGGTAAATTAATTGATTTAGCAACTGCTTTAAAATGCGCCAACAAACCATTTTGAGTAGGTTTATTATAATATGGTGTTACAACTAACAAACCATCTGCACCCAAACGCTGGACTGTTCTAGAAAATGAAATGGTTTGTTTGGTATCATTTAATCCAGTACCAACCATGATTGGTATGCGTTTGCCAACATAGGCTACTACAAATGTGATGATATCCTTTTTTTCTTTAGATGTTAGTGTTGGTGTTTCTGCTGTTGTACCTAATATGACTAAAAAGTCTGTTTCATTTTCTAAATGAAAATCAAGTAAACTTCTTAAGACATCATAATTAACTTTTGCACCCTTAAAAGGTGTGACAAGTGCAACGCCTGACCCTGTAAATTTCCTCATTTTATAAACTCCTTATAAATGTGTTCAGCTATTTGTACTGCATTGTATGCAGCACCCTTCCTAACATTATCTGCAACTGTCCATAAAAGTAATTTATTTGGATGATTCAAATCTTGTCTGATGCGTCCGATGTGAACAAGATTATTTCCAGCACCATCTTGTGGTGTTGGATAGGTGTTTTTTGTATAAACTTGTATCTCTTTATTTAATTCATATGCTTTAATCAATTGTTCCATATCAATCACTTGTTTCGTTGTTGCATGAATTTGAACACTATGCCCAAACTTGACTGGTACACGTACAGCTGTTGCTGTAATGTTTAACCTAGTACCAAGTATTTTTTGAGTTTCAAATATCATCTTCAACTCTTCTTTAGTATAACCGTTATCTAAAAATTGGTCAATCTGCGGAATCACATTATCATAAATTTGCTTCGGATAAAATGCCGGGGCTTCCCCTTTTGTGGTACGATCTAAATCCTCAATACCACTCACACCAGATCCACTAACGGCTTGATAAGTTGTATAGTTTATATCTGTTAATTGAAAAAGTTTGTGTACACTATCTAGTGCGACCACACTTTGGATGGTTGAACAATTTGGGTTTGCTATTAAATAATTATTTTTATTTAAAATACTACTATTGACCTCAGGTACAACCAAAGGTATATCATCATCCATTCTAAATGCTGATGAATTATCAATAACATAGATACCTTTTTGGCTTGCAATTGGCGCATATATTTGTGCTAAATCACCTTCAACTGCAAATAAAACGATGTCTAAAGGATCACTAAAACTATCTTTATTTAATGCTTTAATCTTTATGTGTTCCTCTTTAAACTTAACTGTTTTACCAGCAGAACGACTGGACGCATAGACATACAATTTGCCTATAGGTAATGTAGATTTCTCTAAAATATCTAATATTGTTTGTCCAACCAAACCAGTTATGCCAACAATGCCAACATTAATTAGTTTCATGAAATTCACCCTCCATAATACGTTTAGAAGGACCAATTAAGTAAATTGATTCACCATAAACATCGACTTCCAACTGACCACCAGGTACTTTAACATTTATTTTAGATCCAGTAACATAACCTTTTAAAATAGCATGATAAACTGATGCTGATACGCCTGTACCACATGAAAGTGTCCAACCAGAGCCGCGCTCAAATGTTTGCACACTTAAGGTTTTTTGATTGATTATTTCAACAAAATTTACATTTGTTTGATCAGTAAATACATTGTTTTCTTGTATTATTGGTGCCGCTTTAAGTATATCAATTCCACTATTCTCATTCATGTAAATAACTGTATGAAGTGTACCTACAGCAAGTACATACCCGCTATAAGCATTAAATTTGTAAGCAGTCTTTGCATCTATATCATGCATCAAATCTGGAATGCCTACATGTACGTTTGCTGGCCCAATATTAACTTTTATGCCATCATTTAATACTTCAACAGACTTAATACCTGCAAGTGTTTCAATATCAAATTTAATCTTATTAACAATCTTTTCTTCATAAAGAAACCTTGCAAAAGCACGAATACCATTACCACACATCTTAGCGATTGTACCATCTGAATTATAATAATTCATCTTGATGTCTGAAACAGCAGAGCTGCTAGGAAATAAAATACCATCTGCACCAATACCAAAATGACGGTCACAAACCGCTTTTGCAAAAACACTTGGATCATTTGGCTTTGTTTTTGTTAAGATAAAATCATTACCTGTTGCCTGATATTTATAGACCTTCATTATATACCTACCTTCATCATACGTTGAAGTGATTTGCTAAGACTTCAACGACACGGTTTTTATATTTTCTATCAAATGTATAGGAAATAGATATTTCTGATGTCGTAACCAGTTTAACTTCTAAATCATTATTTGCAAACAGTTCAAAGACCTCTGCTGCAATACCCGATTGAGAACGCATTGCGCTGCCTACAATAGATACTTTAACAACATCATTAACTTTTAGTATTTGTATACTTGGATTATTAGTTTCAAATTTATCAAGTACTTCATTGACTGCATCTAAATCATCTGCATGTGCCGTAAATGCAATATTAACAAAACCACCTACACTCGGGTTTTGATTAATAACATCAATATTCACTTCATTTAAAGCAAGCTCTTTAAATAATTCTGCAGCAATCTTTGTAGAATAAGGAATGCGTCTAATTGAAACCATAACAACCTTATCTGTCACTGCAATACCAGTGATTTTCTTATCTTCCATCGTCTGTTTGTACTCCTTTATATAGGTACCCTCAAGTGGGTTTGAAACGGATGTCACATAAACTGTGACACCATAGTTTAAAGCAATATCAATACTTCTAGGTTCCATCACATTAGCGCCTAAAAATGCCATTTCTTTCATTTCTTCGTAATCAATTTCTGTTAATTTTTTAGCCTGTTGAAATAATCTTGGATCAACCCCATAAATACCTGATACATCCGTATAGATTTCACAAACAGAGCCCAACTTAGCTGCTAAAGCAATCGCCGTGGTATCTGATCCACCTCGCCCTAAGGTAGTCACCTCACCTTGCTCATTAAATCCTTGAAATCCTGCAACTATGACAATGTTTCCCGCAGTAATATGGGCTTCAATCCGTCTTGTATCAATATCACTAATTTTATTTTTAGTATGTGTACCCTTCGTATGAATACCTGCTTTTTCACCTGTTAAGGCAATTGATGGATAACCCATGTCATTAAGCATAATTGATAATAATGCGATTGATACGACCTCACCGGTTGAAATCAACAAATCAACATCACGCTTATTGGGGTATTTAGTTACGTCTTTTGCCATCTGAATCAGTTGGTTGGTTGTCTTACCCATCGCAGATAGTACAACAACCATTTCATCATATGTATTTTTCTTTTCGATAATAGTTTTAGCAACACGCTTCATAAACTCTATATTTTGAACACTAGAACCACCAAATTTTAAGACCGCACGCATATTAATCCAACGCCTCATCATGGCTTAATAAATCCATGAAACTCTCTTTTCTAACAATAACCTTAACTTGTCCATCTTTAACAAAAACAACCGGTGGTATCGTTAATCTATTATAGTGTGAGGCCATTGAATAATGATAAGCACCCGTTGATTTAACGACCAATAAATCATTTGCTTTAACCTCTGGTAACATTATATCTTCAATAATAATATCACCACTTTCACAAGCTTTACCAGCAACTGTATAGTTGGTATCGTGTTGATCATTTGACTTACCAACTATAAAGGCATCATACTTTGCTTGATAAAGTGCTGTACGCAAATGATCGTTCATTGCACCATCAATAAATAGATACTTCTTTTTATTGATGGTTTCTTTTATTTGATTGACTGTATATAATGTATAACCCGCCTCTGCAACAATACTTCTACCTGGTTCAATATATACATGAGGTACTTTAAGTTCTAATCGATTCGCTGTTTGATATACTACATCTAGTAATGATGGTAGGACCTTACTCAGATCTAATCTTTCATCTGTTTTTAAGTACTTAACACCAAAACCACCACCTAAATTTACATCCGTTAGTTCAATATTTAAAGTATCTTTAATTAGCTTATAAAATGTTAATATTGTTTTTGCATGATCATAAAAAGAGTTTTCATCAAGAATTTGCGAACCGATATGTGAATGTGTACCTACAAAATTAATGTAAGGATGATTATTTAATAACTGGATTGTATCTAAAGTTTTAGGATCTAACGTAGACATACCAAACTTAGAGTCCAATGTCGATGTTTTAATGTATTTATGCGTATGCGCATCAATACCAGGATTTACTCTTAACATCACCCGTACAATATGTTTCTCATCTACGATATCACTTAAAATTTTAGCTTCATAGTCATTATCTACAATAATTGTACCTACTTTAAAATTTAACGCCATTAAAAGTTCTTCTTTAGTCTTATTATTACCATGTAGTACGATTTGACTCGCTGGATACCCCGCTTTTAATGCTGTATATAACTCACCTTGAGATACACAGTCTAAGTTAAGACCTTCACTTTGGATGAGCTGTGCCATACCAATGGTTAAAAACGCTTTAGAAGCATAAATGACACCTGATTTAACCCTGGGATGTCTAAATTTCTTAATAAATAATTGACACTGGCTTCGAATTAAATTTTCATCATATATATATAATGGCGTTTGATAATCATTTTTAAGTGTTTCAAACATTACACCTTGTATTGTTGTCATATAACTTTCCCTTCTTTATTAAAATAAAAATCACATAGCAAAAGCTAGTGATTTGAAAAATTATACTTAACTTCTGCCTATTCCCTAAATAATGCGCGCTTCATTATAACTTTAGGCGAGTTATAAGAAACAGTTGTAAATTTATTCAATTTACACCCAGCAAACGTTTATGCTTCGGCGAATAACACCTTTCCATGATGTACTATTTGTATTCGCAGCCTCATTATTTGAGATGATTTAATTTTGTCTTTATTATAACATGTAAAACAAATAAGTGTTGAATTAAATATAAATTTGCGTAGAATATGTAAACAAGTGACTAAAAATCGATAATTCTTGATTAAACATCAGTGGTAAACTCGTATCCCACATTTCATAAACTTCACTTTGGTTGGTTACACTCTCAACAAATAAATCAAGCACCGTAAATCCAGTAAACTCAGCTGGCTTATTTCTTAAAAATGCTTTAGAACCAAAGATGTAGTCATTTAAAGCTAATTTATAAATACTACTTAAATTAATATTAGATCTAGATAAGCCTGGTCTGAAATACGCATCTTCACTGCCAATAGCATCAAGTAATTCTTGCCCAGTTACATCGACTAAGACAACCGAGTTGTCAAAGGGTGATATTGCGTGTAA
>JBAYTJ010000041.1:0-10512 GCA_041675665.1 Acholeplasma sp.
CTCAGTATTTTTGTTATCTAAAAGCACAGAACGGATCTTTTCTGCAACTTTAGAACCACCCGGTTCACGGGTGGTGATGACATTATAGTGTTTATTAAGTAGTGTTTTTTTAAGTTTTTCAATGAGTGTTGTTTTACCACTACCCTCACCGCCTTCAAATGTAATAAACATGATATTGTCCCCCCCTTATTTATGCTTAGTAATATATGTGTTTTAAATATAGACCCTTAGCATCTGCAGTTTTGGCAGACTGCTGTCTATCTTTGGTATCAAGTAATATTTGTAGTTGGTCCACTGGTTTTTTCTTAGTTGCTACTGCAATGACATTACCCATAATAATACGGACCATATATCTTAAGAAACTATTACCATGGATGTTAAATATATAATGTGTCTTTGTTTCTTTATAGTTGAAACTATAGATTGTTTTAATTGGTGGTTTGTTTTCTCTATTGGGACTATACCCACTAAAGTCGTGTGTACCGACAATGGTTTGTAACTTGTCTTTAACAAGTTCTATGTCAAAGTCTTTGACATATAGCTCATGATTACCATCAAATACCGTAGATGGATTTTTAGCTATTTTATAAATATAGCGTTTAGATTTTGCACTATGTCTTGCGTGAAAATTATGCTTTACTTTTGAAACTTTATTGACACGAATATCAGTTGGTAGTCTTTTATTTAAAGCATCCACCCATTGATCTGATTTTAAATCAATATCACTATCAAAATGTAATACTTGATAAAGTGCATGTACACCACTATCTGTTCTGGATGATGCAAAGGTATCAATGTCTATTTGCGTCATCAATCTAAAGGCTTTTTCTATAACCGTTTGAATACCTAATTGATTTATTTGTTTTTGATAGCCACTATAATTTGTACCATCATAACTTATAATCGCTTTATATCGCAAATCTAGTCACCAACAATCCAGCAATAATTAATATAACAACGCTGAGTATGATTACATCTTTATAATTTATTTTATAGACATCTAATTTCGTTCTAGGCTCACCAATAATATAGCCTCTAGCTTCCATCGCATTACTTAAATCGTCAGCTCTATCAAAACTAATTACAAAAACAGGAATGAGAAGTGCAATGATTTGTCCGATTTTTTGACGCAAGGTAGATTCATTAAAATCAGCACCACGTGAGGTTTGAGCTTTCATAATCTTATCTGTTTCAACCAGTAATGTTGGTATCGATCTTAATGTTAATGATATCATCATAGAAAATATATAGGTTGGTATTTTAATAATTCTTAAAGGCTTCATTAAAGATTCTAAACCATCATTTAATTCTATGGTTGATGTTGTATAGGTTAATAGTGATGCAATAACCATTACAGCAATAATCCTTAAGAATATAAAGCCCCCTCGTATAAGACCTGAAGGAAATATTTTAAAGTTATAATCCAAACTAAATCCAAAATCATACATAGGTACATACATTCTAATCAACCATTGTACAACAAATATTAAAACAACATATATAAAAAACCAAGTAATACGCCATTTAATTTTAGTTTTCATGTAGTGATAAAAGATTGTTAATAAAACTAAAGCAATCATACTGATTAAACCTAGAGTCATTGGTGCATCCATTAAGGTTGGTTCATCTGTTGGTTGTATTGTAAAAAGTTGAATGATAAACGTAAATGTCATTAAAAAGACAATCGCCTTAAGTCCTTGTAAGACCTTACCAAGTGGTATACCTGATAAGTATACTATGCTTAAGGAGAATACAAAAAGTAATCCCATTGAAATAATATTTTTAAGTTCTATATTAATTGGAACTAAAAAGATTGCTATAATCAATAAAATCATACTCATGATTTTAATTCTAGGATCCAACTTATGTAAGATAGAATCACCAGCAATATATTGTCCGATTTTTATATTCATTTAGCTACCTCCCTTAAGTGTTTAAGGAGTGCTTCGTTTGTTAATACTAATTTTTTAGGATAACCAAGTGTTTTATGTAAGTGATTTAAAACTTTCATAGGTGTTGGATAATCTAAATGAAACTTATCAAAATCCTTATGTGTAAACAAGTTTTCTTTAGGTCCATCAAATACAATTTGCCCCTTGTCTAAGACAATAATTCTTTTGGCATATTTTGCAACAACATCCATATCATGAGAAATCATGACAATTGTTTTGTTTTCTTTTTTGTGAATATCATAAAACATATCCATCATGTCATCTTTACCCTGAGGATCTAGCCCTCTAGTTGGCTCATCTAAAACTAGGATATGTGGTTTCATTGCTAAAATACCTGCTATGGCTACTCTACGCATTTGTCCACCAGATATTCTAAATGGTGATTCTTCATATAATGATTCATCAATGCCTACAATGTTTAATGCTTCTTTAGCATATTCAAGTGCATGTGGTTTGGTTTCTTTAAAGTTAGAAGGTCCAAATTCCACATCTTTTAAAATATTAATCTCAAATAATTGGTATTCTGGAAATTGGAAAACCAAACCAACTTTTTGACGTAAGTGGTTGACTTTAATCTTTTTCTTTGAAGGTAGCTCTGTACCTAATATATTTATTTTTCCTGAAGTTGGACGCATTAAAGCATTTAAGTGTTGGACAAGTGTGGACTTCCCACTACCTGTTTGACCTATAACAGCAATAAATTCACCGTCTTCATCAATTGTTAAATTGATGTTTTTGATTGCATGATATAGTTCTTTAAATCCTTTATAGGCATAACCTACTTCTTTAAATTGTATGTCCATAGTTCATCTACCAATTGCTTATTATTTTTTAATACTTCATCACTTAACACATCAATATAGGCTTGTAGTCCTAGAGGTATAGTTAGTTTAGATTGTTCTAAGAGTGTTTTATCTAAAAATAGTTTAGAAGGGCTGCCTTCAGCAATCAAATCACCATCCTTTAAGATGATAACATAATCGCTTTTTAAAGCGAAATCTAAGTCATGTGTAATCGTAATAATAGTTTGTTGTTGTTCCGTGTTTAATTGTGTAATTAAAGCGGTAACTTCCTTCACACCTTCAGGATCTAACATCGATGTTGCCTCATCAAAAATGATAAGTTCTTTATGCATCGCAAGTGCACCTGCAATAGCAACTCTTTGCTTTTGTCCACCAGATAATTGGAAAGGTTCTTTTTTAAGGTAATCTTGCATGCCTACTAGTTTCGCATATTTCTCAACACGTTCTACAATTTCTGGTTGTGGTATTTGCATGTTTTCAAGACCAAAAGCAATATCATGTCTAACTGTTACACCAACAAATTGGTTATCCGGATTTTGGAATACGATGCCTACTTTTTTGCGTATATCATTGACTGTTTCTTCTGTTAATAAGATATCATCAATATATATTTGACCACTTTCAGCTTTTAAAAGTCCCACCAATAATTTAGCGAGCGTGGATTTACCACTACCGTTATGCCCTAAAATAGATACCCACTTGCCTTTAGGTATCTTAAAATTTAAGTTTTTAATTACTTCTTTGGTTGCATCATATGTAAATTGCAAATTTTCTACTTTTATCAAAATAAACCCACCCATCTTGCTAACTTTTATTATATCATTAAACAGTAAGTTTTTGGTTATGTAGGTCAAACGATTTCTTGATTATGTGATAATTATAAATTCCTTATAATCGTTCTACACTTAATGGTTGATTATACGCTTTATATTACCCCATATCATCTTTAATTATAAAGCATCATATTCAAAGTATTTATTTTAGATATTTCAAATGTTGCGTTATAATAAATATACTGAAAGGTTGTGAACTCCATGCTATTTGATTTAACAAATGACAACATAAATGATTTTATTAACAAATCATCCGGATTGGTTCTCGTGGAGTTTTATACACCAACGTGTAAAAACTGCCAAAGCTTACTACCAATCTTAGAAGATATTTCTGATGATTATTATGGTCAACTTAAAGTTTATAAAATAAATTGTGAAACTGAAATCCAACTGGCTGATACCTATGATGTATTTAGTTTACCAACGACAATTTTATTTGATAATGAACTACCCTTAAAAGAAATATCAGGCTTACATTCCTACAAGCAGATCGTATCATGGTTAGATTTATGATAGATACATTAATTATTGGTGTTGGTCCTGCAGGTATATCTGCAGCGATCAATTTAAGAAAACTTAATCGCACTGTACGTGTTATTGGTAAAGATACGGGTCAATTATCAAGCCTGGATGTCATTGATAATTTATATGGTCAAGGTCCAATTTCAGGTCAAATGCTAATTGAAAAAGGTATCCATCAAGCCAAACAACTAGGTATTGAAGTGATAACAGAAATCGTTTTAAGCATTGTGTCTAATTTAGATCATTTCATTATAACAACAAACAAAAATAACTATCAATCAAAAACAGTATTACTTGCCACAGGTAAACCTCGCGTTCAAATAGACCTTGAAGGTTATGAAACCTTCAAGTCAAAAGGTGTGCACCTATGCGCAACTTGTGATGGTTTATTTTATAGAAATAAACCTGTTGCTATTATTGGTTCTGGTGTTTATCTAGAACAAGAGATTCGTACTTTAGAAAACTACACCAAAGATATCACAATTTTTACAAATGGTCATGATTATAATCATGACACCTATCCTACTGTTAAAGATTCTTTATGCGCATTTATTGGCGAAAAACGCTTGACACACCTTAAAACATCTAAAAATACATATCCGTTTAAAGGTGTATTTCTTGCGGTTAATCATCCAAAGGCGGCTGAACTTTCATTGAAATTAGGTGTCATTATGACCGATGATAACATTGATGTTGATCAAAATATGCAAACCAACATTAAAGGTATATTTGCAGCTGGTGATTGCATCGGTGGTAGACTACAAGTACCTAAGGCATTATATAACGGATTTTTGGCAGCACACGGTATAAATGATTATCTAAGGGGTAGAGAAAAATGAATGTAACAAATGAATCTATTCAAGCACATCTAGCTACAATCACAGAACCAAGATTGACAGATATTCTAACACTCATAACTATATATGAAAAAATCACTAAAAAGCAACCGAAAATGTGGGGTAGTATCATTGGTTTTGGCAGTCTACACTACGTCTATAAAACTGGTCATTCAGGTGATATGCCAATGCTTGGACTTGCCAGTAGAAAACAAGCTATAACGTTATATTTATCCAATGATATGAGCAAGTTTAAACTGTTAGAAAAACTAGGTAAATATTCGGTCGGTAAAGGATGTTTATACATTAAGCGCTTAAGTGATGTGAATATGGACATCTTACAACAATTAATTGGCGAATCATTTAATGATGTTCTAACCTATGACTATGTCACTATAAATGATTAAAACATAAGCATCCTATAAACTAAAGTCATATAACTTTTTAGTTTATAGGATGCATTTTTATTGTTTAGAACTTTGAATCATCTACATTGTCTAAATATGCTTTTACTGGTTCTAATATTGTTTCTATCGTACCTTCTTTGAATGGATTCGGTAAATTGGCTTCATTTAAAAGTCTTACGAAACTATACTGTCCACCCATTTTACATAGGTTTAAATAGCGTTGCCAAGTCGTTTTGGCATCTTTTTGATTATGTCCCCAAAAGTCAAATGCAAGCACTTGTGCCAGTGTGTAGTCTATATAATAAAACGGATCTTGGAAAATGTGACCTTGACGATACCAGAATAAACCTTCTTTAACAGGATCTTTTTCATCATACTTTTTCCAAGGTAGATAAACTTTTTCCAACTTTTTCCATGTTGCTTTACGCATCATTGGTGTCATGCTTGGATTGGCGTATACTTCATGTTGAAAGTGATCAACAAGCGCGCCATACGGTAGAAATTCTAAACCACCTGAAAGGTGTGCAAATTTATATTTATCCGTTTCTTCTTTAAAGAATAAATCTATATATGGCCATGCAAGAAACTCCATACTCATTGAATGTATCTCTGCTGCTTCATAACCTGGCCATCTATATTCTGGAATTAAATCCTTAGACATATACACTTGAAATGCGTGACCAGCCTCATGTGTTAAGACATCAACATCACCCGATGTACCATTGAAGTTAGCAAAAATAAATGGTGATTTAAATGAAGGAATATATGTACAATAACCACCACCTTCTTTATTGGCTTTACTATCTAAATCAAGTAACTCTTTATCAACCATAAACCTGAAGAACTTAGATGTCTCTTTACTTAACTGATCATACATTAAAATAGCCTGTTCTACTTGCCATTTTCTATCACCTTTAGGTGCTGGATTACCTGTTAGGAAGGTTAACCCTAAATCATATGACATCAAGGTATCCAAACCTAGTCTATTTTTTCGGCGTTCATTTAAGTTTTTAACATATGGTACGATTTTATCAATGATCTGTTTTCTATAGCCTTTTACATCATTTGCATTGTAGTCCACGCGTTTTAATCTGTCATACCCTAACTGTATAAAGTTTTCATAGCCTAGTTTGGTCGCTATTTTATGACGTGTATTAACTAAATTGTGGTAGATATCATCAAATGCTTTTTCGTTTTCTTTAAACCAGTGAGATACTGCTTTTGATGATCTTTTACGAATATCTCTATCTTTATGGGTTGTGAATGGTGCAAATTGAGATAGTGTATAGGTTTGACCTTCAAACTCTATTTTTGCACTCGATCTTAGCTTTGTATAAGCTGTTGTATATTTATTTTCTAATTGTAAATCTTCGATGATTTGGTCATTAAATGTCTTATGGCTAAGTTCAGCCTTTTTAAATATAAGATCACCTAAAGAAGCTTCAAGTTCAACTTTAAATTTAGATGCTAGTAATGCATTTGTAAATTTAACTGTCGAAGATTCTAATAAAGGTAATGCATTATCTGCAAATGATTGTTCATCATCATAGAATTTATCTGATGTATCTATACTGTGTCTAATAAAAACGAGCTGTAATTGACTATCAACATGATCAACCACATCAAAATATTCATAAACAACTTTTAATGCACTTTTTGCATCTTTAGCATGTTTTAGAGTCTCTGTTAATGTTTCTATTTTAGACTTGATTGCTTCGATATCAGGTCTTTGATACGGGTAGTTACTAAATTTCATTTTACATTGCTCCTTGTTTGTTTTTTTATATGACACGACATCATATGGTCATTATATATACCAACTGCTTGTAAAAACGCATAGACTGTAATACTACCTACAAATTTAAAGTTTAATTTTTTAAGGTCTTTACTTATACGGTCACTAATATCTGATCTTGTTGGTATGTTTCCCATGTCTTGAATATTGTTCTCAATTGGTTTGCCATCAACGTATTGCCATAAAAACTTAGAAAAGCTTTGATTGTCACCAAAATGCTTTAAATACATTTGACTATTGTGAATCATTGCGTATATTTTAAGTTTGTTACGTATTATTTTAGGATTATCTAATAATGATTTAATCTTACGATCATCATATGTACTAACAATTACTGGATCAAAGTTATCAAATGCTTCTAAAATATCTTTGCGCTTGTTTAAGATGATCGCCCACGATAGACCTGCTTGTTGCATGTCTAACAATAATTTTTGAAATAGTTTTAAATCATCATAAACCGGTTGACCCCATTCATGGTCGTGATAACTTTGCATCAAAGGGCTAGTATTTGCCCAGCTACATCTAATTAAAGTAGGCATCAACGTACTCCGGATTATCTATGAATGGATTTCTATTACCTTGATAGGTAAAAATTACTTCATTTCTATTAATTTCAAATTGAGATACAGGATCTTCATTATGCCACAAAATAAGTAAGGACAATAAACCCATAACTGCACCATCTGGTTCATATGCATTATCTGTAATATCTACATCGTCAAGTGAGAGTATCTCAGGATATCTTGCTAACATATAAAATAGTATACGTGCAACATCACCTTTGTAGGTATCACCTGGGTAATAACCTTCCGTACCAACCAGTCCAAATGTATCCCCTTCTAAGAAATATCTATTGGATCTAGAACTATTCACACTTGGATTAATCGCTCTTAGGTTATGTACATCAGAACCTTGATTCTTACTAGATCCAGAAACTCTAGGTATACCTAATCTTGAATTTGGCCATACATGTTCACGTGCCCATGTGGCACCCCCATCCCAATAGGGGATAATCTCATGTCCTGAATATAGGCCATCTAAATACTGTTTATCACCGTTTATAACAAGATCAGATTGTTCTAATATAAATCTAGCCTCATCATAACTTATCAATCTTTTATGTGTGGTTTTCAATATGTTTGTAAGCTCAAGTTTAAATGCATCACCACTGAGTCCATTTAAAGATGCATAATATGCAAGAATGCCCTCAGTTGATAATGCATTAAAAGCAGGCGGTGTCAAACTATTTCTGTGTGTTTCAAAACGTGCAATAATGGCAGCTAAATCCGGATCAGGTTCAACTGTTTTAATCACCTCTACAAGCATTCTAGGTGTTAAATAACTATAAGCTTCAATCAAGTCTATAAAGACCTGTTCACCGCTTGTAACATCTGATGTTGGAATAAGTTCAAATCTTAATCTAATTGGACCCGTATATCCAACATCTAGATGATAGGTACTAATCATTGATGTTGGCTCAAATATGCTTGATACAACCACTGCATCTGACATATCTAAAATCACGAGTTTTATGTGATGATTAAATGATTTAGCAACAAAAGATATTTGACTAATATTTTCTAAACTAAATTGACTTTCTAAATATGGTGTGTTGTCATTATTTCTAAGTTGAATCGACTTTGTACCTTCAATTGGGTTGGTACTTGATGCTGTACCATTTAATATATGGTAGTTAAACCCATCAGGACCATCATTTCTTGGTGTTACATTATTAACATAATTGGTTCGCGCTTCAAAGCTTTCACTCTCAAAATCTTCTTGATAAATTGGTTCAGTATAGTCGAACTTTAAATATAGATTAAAAAGCTCATACGATTGACCTGAATCAAAGACTACAAGCACATAAATATGCTTTTCTATTAAAAGTTCATCTTCATAAGGTCTTAAATCAATAAATGGTTCATCTGTTGTTGCAAGTACACTATCAACTTCACCTTCAACCATTACATTAAATTGATAATATGTGGCATTTGGATGCATATCAAAGGTAAGTATCGCATCATCAATCTCATATGCATGTGTTGTCGGTTCAATAAACCTGGCATAAAGCCTAATATCTGTTGTTACAGGACTTTCAAAGTCATAGAGTATACTAAAGTCGGGGTCACTATACCATCCGTAAAAGATGCGTGTTTCATCTGTTGGATCTTCTGGTTTTATAGCTTGGCCTGAATCTAATAGGACTTGATTGGGTATATCTATGTCCGTATTCGTTTCAAATGATATCAGATGATAACCACTAGCACTAACAAATACAGTATATAAATCTAAATCTTGAACAACTAAATCAGTCATCAAGTAATCCCTATCATCTATAGTGTGTTTATACCCTTCAAACAACAGACCTTCAATATCATAAGTGATAGACTCTAAGGTTTGTCCATAGCTTATTTGTCTTGTGCTAGATGTTAATGTAAATGTATTATATATAACCACATCAAATGTTTGAACTTCCCACTTTGCATAAAGTATTAAATCTTTGTTATATAAATTATTTTGATCATAAGAAATACTAAGTTCTGAGTCTATATACCAACCTAAAAAAACATGTCCTGTATATAAGGGTATATATGTCGTATTAAAGTTTAGAGCACTAAAATCTTGGATGACGATACTGTCTAGATTATCGCCCCCTAATGTATCAAAAGTGACTGTGTATGATTTTTCTTCTAAAATGTCTTCTAAAAATGAACACCCACTCATAAATAAAATACTTATTAAAGTGATAAATATGGATAATTTCTTCATGTGCCACCTCAGTTTCATATTACTTTCTATTTTAACATAGTTAATGACCAATTAATTCATCTAGAACACTTAATAATTCTCATCTTACATTTTAAAAATATAGGTACTTGTTAAACAAGTACCTATATCTATTATTCTTCAAATCTATCTGGGTCTTTCTTTTCTAACTTAGCTGCACGTTTTTCTTCTTTTCGTATACGTTTGTCAGCCTTATTTTGAATCTTAGCAGCTTTTTTATCAGCAAGTGCTTGACTTTTTTGCTCACGTAATGAACGTTTGTGGTCACGTTTTTCACGGACGACTTGTCCTGTTTCTGTTAAGAAACTACGTGTACCTAAACGTACCTCATTATTTGAGATAAAATCAAACGTAATGTATTGACGTTCATTTGCTGAACGTTTAACAATCTCATATTGATTTTGGCTAATCGTAACTTTTTTAACGCTCTTAGATAAATAAACGACTTTACCTTCTAACTTAGCTTTCTCCCCGTCAATTGCTTTGTAGTGGTCAGTTAAGCCATCAACACTCACGTGCCATGCATTTCCTTTAGAAAATATTACTGTTTCCCCGTTATCAGCTTTAAACACGAACA
>JBAYTJ010000042.1:0-10220 GCA_041675665.1 Acholeplasma sp.
CCACATTGTCCAGGTGCAGTTTCTAATGCCTTTAGATTAGCAATGTCTAATCCAAAGATTACAGCAGATGCATATGAAGCTCAAACATTTGGTGAAATCTCTGTGAAATATAATGTAAGTAGTGTCCCTAAGATAATTATTAATGATAAATATGAATTTTTAGGTAATCAACCAATTGAAGCATTCTTAAAGGAAATCGAACGCGTATAATATATAGACACGTCGTATTTGGATAAATTATCAAATACGACGTGTCTTTTTCTTTAGATGCATGTGAATCTTTTAGATACATGATACAATAAACCTATACACAAACGATATTTAATAAAGAGGTGCTTATGCAAATTAGAAAAGTTCAAAGTGAAGATATAAAGCATTTGTTAGATTTATTTAATCAAACGACCTTAACACCTAACTTTTTGTATGAAAAATTAAGTGAAGAAGACTTTAAGGCTAAGTTTATTCATTCAACAAATGTATATGATATACATACCTTTGTTGCAACATATCATCAAAGTGTTATAGGTTTTATAAGTGGTGTTTATGATATTACAACTAAGAAGGCATATATTACAATGATCATAGTTGATACAAAATATCGTCATAAAAAGATTGGGACTGCACTTTTAAACACGCTAGAGACAGTCTTACGTCAACAACTCTTAGATCAAGATAAAGTAGAAATTGTATTTTTTAATCCGGTGGCTTTAAGTTGGGTAATACCGCATACACATGCTATCCATCCAAATGCACCAGGCATTGATAGTTTATCAGATGCATACCTATTTTTTAAGGCACATAATTATTTGGATTTTGCTGTTCAAAATGCCTATTACATGGATATTAGAAATTATGCATTTAGTCAGTTAACACAAAGTGTTATAGATAGTGTAGAAAATAAAGGTTTTAAGTTTGGATATTATGATTTAGAGATAGATTACGGATTAGAAACCTTACTTGATAATTTAGGGAGTCCTGTTTGGAAAACAGTGATTTTAGAACACATCCATACACAGGGTAATAACAATACACTTTTAGTACCAACCTTTGAACATAAAGTGGCTGGCTTTACCGGACCACTTAAGGTAGAACCCAATGGTAGAGGATACTTTGCAGGGATAGGTACGCATTCTGATTATAGAGGATTTGGTTTAGGTAAAGCATTATTCGCCAAACTAGTGATGGGGTTAAAAGTGCTTGGTGCCGATTATATGACACTATTTACAGGTGAACATAATCCAGCAAGACGTATGTATGAAAAAGAAGGGTTTAAAGTTGTTAGAACATTTATTGATTTAAGAAAGGTGGATTTTAAATGAAGATAATTATGGCTATTGGTGGACACGTTGGTGATATGGAATTGACATGCGGTGGCACACTTGCAACCATGAGTCTTGAAGGACATAAGATTATTACCGTTGCACTAACAGGTGGTGAAAAGGGCAATCCACCACATCTAAGTGTCAAAGATTATAGAAAACAAAAAGAACAAGAAGCGCACAATTTTGCTCAGATGTTGGGAGGTGTTAGTGTTGTCTTACCTTATAATGATGGTGAGTTACTTGTAAATGATAAAGTAAAGTTTGAAGTTGCAACACTCATAAGAAAGTACAAACCAGATGTCTTGATAACACACTGGAAAAACTCTATGCATAAAGATCATGAAGCAACACATCATATTGTAAAAGATGCACAGTTTTATGCAGGTATTAAGGGGTTTGAAAATGAATATCCACCGCACTATGCTAGTGGTCCATATTATGCAGAAAACTGGGAAGACCCTGTTGATTTTAAACCATATGTTTATGTGCATGTTTCTGAAGCTGGCTTCAAATTATGGCAACAAGCTATTGATACCCACTGGTTTGCAATAAACTCCAAGTCGTTTCAATATAAAAGATACTATGAAGCATTAATGGTTGTTAGAGGTTGTGAAGCTAGAACGCAATATGCTGAAAGTTTTAATGTTGAAGAACTGACTAAAAAAGTTATCAAAACTAGTTTCTAATAAAAAAAAGGACAATTTGAATTGTCCTTTTTGCTTGATAAACCTATTATCTGTTGTAGTATTCAACGATTAACTGTTCGTTAATATCGAATAAGAATTCGTTGCGTTCTGGTAGTCTTGAGAATGTTCCGACACCGTTAGCATCTAATGCAACATAGTCAACTTTAGCAAATTGAGCTTCTAGAGCTTCTTTAACGATTGTTAAGTTTTTACTCTTTTCTCTTAATTGTACTGTTTGACCTGGATTTAATCTGTATGATGGAATATCAACTTTCTTTCCATCAACTAAGATATGACCATGGTTTACTAATTGTCTAGCTTGAGCACGTGTTTTAGTGAAACCTAGACGATAGACAACATTGTCTAATCTTGATTCCAATAATTTTAAGAAGTTCTCACCTTGCTTACCTTGCATCTTTGCAGATTCAACAAATGTTTTCTTAAATTGTTTTTCACTTACACCGTAAACAAAACGAACCTTTTGTTTTTCTTGTAACTGAATGCCGTAGTTAGATAATTTAGAACGTCTTTGACCGTGTTGTCCAGGTGCATAAGGTCTTTTCTTTAATTCTTTACCTGTTTCAGATATTGAATAACCTAAGCGTCTAGAGACTTTCCAAGTTGATCCTGTAAAACGTGACATAGAATTTACCTCCTTTTTATTTTTGGGTAAACACACCATCTTAAAATCTATATAATCCGCAAATTCCTTTTCGCTTTCTAGCAGAAGAAAGGTACTTAGTGCATCCATATAATGAAGGGATATTTATAAATCTATTGTTGGCCTGCTTTTGACCGCTTTCTTATTTTATATTAAAGCCTTACTAAAGTCAATATAGTTTTCAATTAATGCACCAAATTGTTGTAAAAAATCGACTAATGCGCTATCAAACCGATCAACAATCGGACTGTCTAAATCTAGGATAGCCCACACCTTACCATTATTTCTAATTGGAATCGCGGTTTCTGACATAGAAATTGGATCACAAGTGATATGATTTTCAATTTCATGGACATTTTTAATAACAATGACTTCATTTTTTAAGTAGCTTGAACCTACAACACCTTTACCTGGCATAATTAAATTACAAGCAACTTTTCCTTGGAAGGGGCCGAGTGTTAAAATACCATCTTTAAACATATAAAAACCAACCCAGTTTAAATCTGCTATAGAATCATTTAAGAATGCGGAGGCATTACTTAAAATAGAAAGGTTTGTTGGTTCACTTGAAAGTAGACCTTCAGCACTTTGTAGTAATACTTTATAATCCATAAAAACACCTCATCTTGTATAATATTAAGAAATATTATAACAGTTTTTCAGTGCAATGTAACAATTTTCCAATTATTGACATAATGTTTACACATTATAAATGGTATAATAAAAGACGGTGATATTATGGAAAAGGCAATTTTAATTCGCTTTGGTGATTTAGTACTTAAGGGTAAAAACAAACCCAGATTCATCGGCCAGATTAAAAAAAATATAAAGAACAAATTAAAACATATAGATGTTGAATTTACATTTCAGCACGATCGCATTTTCGTCCACTTTAATGAGGTTGACAGTGATGCAGTTATTAAGCATTTAGGTTATGTATCTGGGATACATTCTTTTAGTTATGTGTACAAGACAACGAAGGATTTGGAGTCTATTGCAAACCTTGCAAAAGAAGTTATAACAAAGGAAGTTAAGATACCAACAACATTTAAAATTGAGACAAGAAGGACAGATAAAAACTATCCGCTAAAATCTTTAGACATATCTCAAAAAATTGCAGGTATGGTATTACCATCTTTTGATGGTTTAAAAGTAGAAGTTAGAAACCCAGAGACAGTGTTAAACATTGAACTTAGAAGCGAGGGTACTTATATCTATGTTGGTAAAATACCTGGCTTAGGTGGTTTTCCAATAGGTTTAGGTGGCAAAGGACTTGTTATGTTATCAGGTGGAATAGATTCACCTGTGGCTGCACATTTAATGATGAAGCAAGGTATCAATGTTGAGTTATTTCACTTTGAATCCACACCACTAACCCCTTTGGAATCTGTTCAAAAGGTTATAGATATTGCTAAAAAGTTAGCACATTATACGGCAGATAATAAAATCAAACTACATTTTGTGCCATTTACTAAAATACATGAAGCGATTTTAAGTTATGTAGGGGATCCTTACATCATTACAATTATGCGACGCATGTTTTACCGTTTAGGTGAAAGGTTTGCTAATATCAATGGATTAGACACACTAATAAACGGCGAATCTGTTGGACAAGTTGCAAGTCAAACTTTAAGCAGCATTAAAGTTATAGAAACAGTAACTTCAATACCAATTTTAAGACCTGTTATTACATATGATAAAAATGATATTATCAATCTATCTAAAAAAATAGATACCTATGATATTTCAATTTTACCATTTAATGATTGTTGTTCAATTTATGTACCAAGAAATCCGGTAACTAAACCAACCATCATACAAGCGGTTAAAGAAGAATCAAAGTTTGAATTTGAACCACTTGTAGCAGATGCACTAGCAAATATTCAAACATTGATTGTAACACCAACAACGGATTTTGATATTGCAGCATATGGATTTGATGTAAAAGACGCTCTAGATTCATTTAAAGAGGAGTAGTAATTTATGATAGAATCTAAAGATAATAAAAAATTTAAATCATGGATGAGATTAAAGAGTAAAAAGTACAGAGATCAAACCAAGACATTTATTGTATATGGCCAAACATTTGTTGACTTAGCACTAAAAAAAGGTGTTGTTGAAGAAGTTGTTACAACCAACCCGGAGATTAGTGGTACTTTAATTAGTGAAGCATTGATGCATGCACTTAAAGTCACTGAAACATCTTACGATGTTTTTGCAGTATGCAAGCAGGAAAACCAACCGATTAAATCAAACAACATCCTTGTTTTAGATGATGTACAAAACCCTGATAACGTTGGTGCTATTTTAAGAAGTGCACTAGCTTTCGGTTTTTTACATGTTATTTTATCAAACAGGTCTGCTGATTTATACAATGATAAAACAATACGTGCATCTAGCGGTGCATTTTTTGACCTTTATGTTCAAAGAACAAATATCCATCAAGTCTTAGTGGATAAAAAACAATTAGGTTACCAAGTCTTTGGTGCTGATGCACATGCATCAAGCCTAACACCAGAAAAACAAAAACCTTTTATTCTAGTCTTAGGTAATGAAGGACAAGGATTAAGTCCACAGACCAAACCTTTATTGGATGGTATGCTTAATATTAAAACAAACCATGTGGAAAGCTTAAATGTGGTCGTTGCGGGTTCTATTTTAATGTATGAATGGAGTAAGAATATATGAAATCAATTCTCTCTACATTTTTAGATTATCAAGCATCAAGCCTAGATGCACAACTCGAACTTTTTAAAAAACTAAATTTAAACCATTTCATTATGCGCCGTATCGGTGGAAAGCATTTTTATGAGTTAGATGATGCGTCATTAGATGTATATGCTAGTAAACTCAAAGATATTAAAGTCATTGCAATCGATCCTTTATTGGAGGCATTTCCAATGGATCATATGAAAGCATTAACAGCATATAATAATACCTTAGAACTGATAGTTAGTCAGGTAAAAAAATTTAAACCGACGTATTATATTTATACAATACCTAAATTTGATGATCAGACAGAAAATCTCATAGAGATTATTCAAACTGTTAAAGACCAAATTAAGATTATCAAAAAAGCTAAGTTAAAAGTACTCATTAAATTTAGTGATAATCACACACCTAAAATATATCGCTATATTTTAGGCGCATTAAAAGATAAAAACGTTGAGATCATGTTTGACTATGTTTATTTATATAAACGTAATGAAGCAGAAATAACAGCATACCGTATATTAAGAAACTATATTGGTATGGTGATTATGGATGATGTGGATAAATTGGGTTGTGGTAGAGTTATTGGAAGTAGTGAAAATATACCAGTTGCTCAAATAGCTAAAAGATTTATTAAAAGAAAATTTGAAGGCTACATTGTGTTAGATTCTAGTTTGGTTGATTTGCTTTGTCAAGCAAACAACCAAGGTTGGTTTTCTAAAATGGTATCTAAAAAAGTTAAACATGAATTAAAAATCTATAATGATTTTATTGAACGTTATCGTTCCACAGATATTTTTAGAATTTTACGGATTCAAATGGCAGTACTATCATTAATGTTTTTAAATAAAAAAGTAGCACTCGGCTAAAGAAAGGATGTAACAACATGCTGAATATGAACAATTTAGATCCGAAATATGTATCAGGATTCAAAGTCGTAGCAAGTAAGTTAGACTTAAAAATTAGTGAAGGAGGACTTACAATAAATGTATTTGATGCAACAAGTTTAAGTGTTGAAAAAACGCTAAATGCATTTAATATAGGTATTAGTTCACACAATGAATTATATATTGCTTTAAGGTTGATAAAAGAGCATATCGATAAAGATACATTTAAAATTGATTATCCTAAAAAGATTAAAAATTTAACATTTATGTTAGATGCATCAAGAAATGCAGTTGCAACTGTTGATACAGTTAAAGATTATTTAGTTAACCTCGTATTATTTGGTTATGATGCATTACAACTTTATACAGAAGATACATTCGAAATGCAAGATGAACCATTCTTTGGGTATATGCGCGGCGCATATACAAAGCAAGAACTGCAATCCATTGAACAGTTTGCGATGAGTTTGGGTATGGAACTTGTACCATGTATTCAAACGCTAGCGCACCTAAATGCAATCACTAGATATCGTCAATATAGTCATTTATTTGATACATTAGATATTTTATTAGTTGGTGAAGAAAAGACTTATGAATTTATAGAAAAAATGATTCAAACCGTTGCAACCACTTTTAAATCTAAAAAGATTAATATTGGTATGGATGAAGCATATATGCTTGGTCGTGGCAAATTTTTAGATAAAAATGGTTACCAAAATAGATTTGATATTATGGTCAAACACTTAGCACGAGTCTTAGAAATTTGTAAGAAATATGATTTAGAACCAATGATGTGGTCAGATATGTTCTTTGCAAGTGGTTGGGGTGATTACTACAATAAAGAAAAACAAATTCCACAAGCAATTATTGATCAAGTACCTAAAGAAGTGAGTTTGGTGTATTGGGACTATTATCATACAGATGTTAAGCATTATGAATTAATGATTGAAAAACATCAAGCATTTAATAACCCAATTTATTTTGCTGGTGGTGCATGGAAGTGGATTGGCTTTACACCAGATAACCGTTTTAGTTTGGTTGCAAACCAAGCCAGCATGATTGCTTGCGCCAACAAGGGTGTTGATAATGTGATTATTACCTCGTGGGGCGATAATGGTGCGGAAGCATCGCCTTATTCAGTGCTGCCTTCCTTAGCGTATAATGGGGTTTTAAAGTACGGACACAAAGCAATAGATGCTGCATTCAAGCATACATTTAAAACAGTCACAAACGTTGATTTTGATGCCTTTATGTTAGTTGATAGTGCAAACCAACTATCAAATAACATTGCACACAAATCAACAGCCAATAAACATTTTTTATACAATGATATTTTATTAGGATTACTCGATTCAACAACGGAAAGTAACTACCCAAAAATATTTAATAAACATTTAAACAAGATGAAAAAACAAATGGATAACTATGGTGATTATACTTATATCTTTGAGACACAATTAGCACTACTTAAGGTGTTAAAGAAAAAGGTATTATTAGGTGTTGAGTTAAGAGCTGCGTATAAAGCAAATGATAAAAATGCTTTAACAAAGATTGTCAAAGACTTAAAACAAACTAAAAAATTGATCACTGAATTTAAACAAGCATTCATGCATCAGTGGTATAAAGAAAATAAAGCATTTGGTTATGAGATTCAAGACTTAAGAATTGGTGGTATCCTACAAAGAATTGATACAGCAATTCTAAAGGTTAATGATTATTTAAATGGAAAAATTGAACGTATTGAAGAACTTGAAGTTGAAGTTTTAGATTATTATGGTCATAAAGACATCGTACAAAAATCGCATACAATAGCAGAATTTAGATATAAACCAGTTGTATCAGTTGGTGTGAGTGTGTAAAAGAAAAAGGGCGAATGCCCTTTTACTTTATCGGTTATTCAGTATGTTCTAAATCAACATTGTCCTCTGTTTCAAATAGTGGAAATGCATTAGGCAGTGTTGGGTATAATTTGGTTGTAAACATAATACCGTCTAGATGATCATTTTCATGCTGAAACACAATTGCTGGGTAACCTTCTAAAGTCAGTTCAATTGGTTTTGCAGTATTGGTTTCAAAATCTAGATGATAGCCTCTAACTTTAATGGCATAAAATCTTGGTGTTAAACCTTCTGTTGGTCGATCAACTGATAAACAACCTTCACCACCAGGTAGATAAGTTTCCTCACTGGTATGACCGGTAATTTCAGGATTGATCATTACATAAGAGTAAATACTACCATCCATATCTTCAACATGCATGGCAAACATACGTTTAAGTTGATTAATCTGAGGTGCCGCTAAACCAACTGATGGACGTAGTTTATGTTTGGCTACCATGGTTTCATCTTGACTATTTTTCACATATTCTAAAAGAGATTTAGCTAAATCAACATCTTTTTGAGATAATGGTAGTAGGACAGGTTTAGATGGGGTCGTCAGACTTGGATGTCCTTCCCGAATAATATGGTTCATTTTAATCATAAATTTAGTTCACCTCTAATCTATTAAATATTATATCATAAGGAGTACGTATGAGACTAGACAAATTCCTCTCTAACTTAAAGTATGGGAGTAGAAAAGAAATTAGAATAATGGTCAAAAAAGGATTGGTTACGATAAATGGTGTAACTGCCAGTTCATCTGATGTTCAAATTGATCCAAATTATGATAAAATATTTCTTAACGGTGAAGCTGTTTTTTATAAAGAAAACATCACCTTAGCCTTTTATAAACCGGTAGGCTATTTATCGAGTCATCAAAGTGAGTTATATCCAACACTATTTAGTTTAATTGAAGCACCATATCATCAATTTGACTTAAAAATAGCTGGTAGACTTGACTATGACAGTGAAGGTTTAGTCATTTTGACAACAAATGGCGATTTGATTCATCAAATCACCCATCCTAAAAAACATGTCAAAAAGATTTATGAGGCAACACTTGATCAACCATTTACAAAGATGGCAAATGATTGGTTAATGGCTGGTATTGAACTTAAGGATGAAGATGGTTCAATATACCAAACAAGTGCTATTGAATTAGCGTATAAAGATAATATAGCAATCATCACGATCGATGAAGGTAAATTTCATCAAGTTAAAAAGATGTTTGCTAAGGTAGGTTTTCAAGTCATCAACTTAAAAAGGCTACAAATTGGACAACTCAAACTAGATCTTAAACCGGGTTGTTATAAAGAAATAGAAGAAAGTGATATATTTGAAAGGTAATGCTATGGAAATAAAAAGATGTGCATATATTGTTGACTTTAAAGGTAAAGAAGTTCCGAAAAGGTTAAACAAAATGGATGTAAATTTAACTTACATCTCTAAAAAATTTAATTACGCTGTTGTATATCTTGATGAGGCCAAGGGTGAGAAGTTATTAACCAATCACTTAAAGAATGTTAAAGGCTTTATTGGTGTTTATCCATCACTATTTTTTGATCAAAATACCAATTTATAACATTGTCAACCAAAAAGACTTGACAGATGTATATATTGTGTTAAAATAGTATGGAATTAAATTTAGATATAAGGAGAAAATAATATGGCAGTTAAATTACGTTTACAACGTTTTGGTAATCATAAGCGTCCATTCTACAGAATTGTAGCAGCAGATTCAAAAGCACCAAGAGATGGTAAATTCTTAGAAATTATTGGCACATATGAACCAATCAAAGGTACTGTAGAAGTAAATAGTGACAAAGTACAAGCTTGGATGAGTACTGGTGCACAACCAACAGACACAGTAAAAAGTTTATTCAAAAAGTTTAATATTTTAAACAAATAATTATAAAGGGGGTCAAACATATGGCAGTAGATTTTGCAAATTTAATCAAACAAATAGTTACGCCATTAGTGGTTTCCCCAGATGATGTTTCTGTAAAAGTTTTATCAGAAGATGATCAAATAATGCATGTTCAATTACTTGTAAATGAACAAGATTTAGGTCG
>JBAYTJ010000043.1:0-10104 GCA_041675665.1 Acholeplasma sp.
GATTATATCGCGATGGGACACTATGCACAAATTGATCATTCAGGCATAGAACCTAAACTGATTAGGGCAGTAGATACCAATAAAGACCAAACATATTTTTTAAGCCAGTTAGAGACAAAACAATTAAAAAATGTATTGTTTCCTATTGGTAATTTACCTAAAAGTGAAGTTAGACGTATCGCAAAAGCTCATGATTTAGCGACAGCAGACAAAAAAGATTCAACAGGTATTTGCTTTATTGGCGAACGCCATTTCAACGATTTTTTATCAAATTATTTACCTGCAAAAGAAGGGCAAATGAAGCGCCTTGATGGTACGTATATGAAACAACATTACGGGTTGATGAACTATACAATTGGCCAAAGAAAAGGTTTGGGTATTGGAGGTACATCAGATACTACAGAAGCATGGTTTGTTGTTGGCAAAGACTTAAGTACCAACACACTTTATGTTGAACCTGGTTTTGAACATCCGTATTTATATTCAGATGAGGCATTAATTACCGAAGTTAAGTGGCGTGATATAAAAAAAGATGGAAAGTTTACAGCTAAATTTAGATATAGACAACCAGATCAAGATGTCCAGATAAAATGGATTGATAATGAAACATTTAAAGTGTTTTACCCACAAAAGATACGTGCAGTTACACCTGGTCAAGTTTGTGCAATTTATCAAGATGAAATATGTATTGGTTCAGGATTTATTTCTGAAGTTTATAATGAAGGGGAAAAAAGACTGTATAGCTGATGAAGGATAAAATTAGTGGATTTATAAAATCCTATGTATATAAAAATGAATCCAATGGTTATACCATAGCGAAACTAGAAACCAACGAAAAAGAGACATGCTCTATCGTTGGTTATTTTCCATTACTAAGTGAAGAACTGGAATATGAATTTGAAGGTGAGTTTACACACCATGCAAAATACGGAAAACAATTTGTTGTTAGTAATTATAAAAGACTGGAAAATGCATCAGAAGGTGGTTTAATTAGATATTTATCTAGTGAAAACTTCACCGGTATTGGCCCTGTTACAGCTGAGAAAATCGTTAGTTTGTTGGGACAAAACGCCATTGAAAAAATAATTGAAGATGAATCCGTATTAAAGCCTATTTTAAATCCTATAAAGCGCACACGACTCAAAAAAGAACTCATGAATCATCAAGCTGAACAACAAATTTTCGTGAAGTTACTAGATTTAGGTCTTACAACAAAGGTTGCTGCCAGGTTATTTAATAGCTATGGTAATCAAACACTAGAAAAGTTAGAAGAAGATCCTTACCGTTTAATGTATGAAATTGATGGATTCGGGTTTATCAAGTCACGTGATGTTGCAGAAAAGTTTGGTATTGCAAAAGATGATATAAGATCACTAAAAGCAGCACTTGTCTATAGTCTAATCACATCATCTAATGGTGATGGAAACCTGTATTTATATGAGGCTGAATTGATGCATAAAGTATCTAAAATTTTAGATGTGGATGCTAATTATAAAGATGCAATTGAAGCACTCATTCTTGAAAAGAAGATTGTCTTAGAAGATGATAAATACTTTCTAAAACAAATTTATAAAGATGAAATGGACATTGCCAAACGTATTAAAGAAATAAAAAGTTATCCAATGGAACAAATAGACGAAGACTTATTATCTTTATTGTTATCTCAAATTGCCATCTTAAAATCTATTGACTATACAGAAAAACAAATCCAAGCAATTATAACTGCGATGCAAAATCCCTTAACCATTATTACAGGTGGTCCGGGTACCGGTAAAACAACTTTAATTGATGGTTTGTTAGAAACATATGCAAAGTATTATAAAGTCAACCTAAAATCAAAAGATGCTACCAATGAAATTGCTTTAATGGCACCAACAGGACGTGCATCTAAGCGTATGAAAGAGTTACTTGACTTTCCAGCACGTACAATCCATTCTCATTTAGGGTATGATTATGATCAAACTTTTAGATCAAGTAAAGTTCAACCATTGGTTCAAAACCTGATTATCATCGATGAAGCATCGATGATTGATATCTTCTTAATGAAACGACTATTAAATAGTATTGTTGATGGCACTAGAGTTGTTATAGTGGGTGATGAAGATCAATTGCCAAGTGTAGGACCAGGTTATGTTTTAGGTGATTTGATCGCCTCTAATGTGATACCTGTAATTCGCTTAAATGAAATTCACAGACAAGCAAAAGATTCACACATTGTAAAACTTGCATCTGCAATTAACAATCAGAACTTAAGCTCAGATGATTTGATGAGTCACAATGATGTAACATTTTACAGTGGTAATCAAGCAGATATAAAACGTGTTATTCTAAACCAAATTGGTGGCGCAATCTCTAAAGGATATGACTTAATTGATGATATTCAGGTGTTAATCCCTCAATATAAGGGAGAATTAGGCATTGATTCAATGAATGTAGAGATTCAATCGAAGTTTAATAAAAACTATGATAAACCACCGTTTATGCGATTTGGAGATAAGACATATTATATTGGTGATAAAGTTATTCAACTCCAAAACGATAAAGATAAAGCGATTATGAATGGTGATATCGGTGTTGTTAAAAACATTCGTAAGAATGATAAAAATCAAAAAGTACTTGAGGTTGATTTTGATGGTCACCGTGTACATTATGATCAAAATGAGTTAGACACTTTAAATCTAGCCTATGTCATATCCATTCATAAGTCACAAGGTTCTGAGTATCAAGTTGTCTTTCTACCGATTATCAAAAGCTACATGCATATGTTGAAAAAAGAACTCATCTATACAGCAATTACACGTGCAAAATCTCATTTGCTTGTTTTAGGTGATTTGAGGTTACTACAATATGCATCAAATCAATTGGTTGAAAAAAGGCATACTATGTTAAAGTTAAGACTTCAAACAGATGTAAAAACTCATGATTTATTTGAAGCTTTAAATCAAGATGAAGATACAGAAGATACAGATGATATAAGTCCTTGGGACTTTATGTAATATAGATTTGTATAAAAAAAACAATACCTAAAATCTAGGCATTGTTTTTTTCTTTGAAAATATCCAGTCTATCAATCCAGGTTCTTCATAAGCTTTATTCCAGACGGCATGACCAGTATCATCAAATTCTGTATACAGGACATCTGCACCAATTTCTTGTAGTTTTTCATAACCGGTTTTAAATGGTGTGTAATCTACAACGGGGTCATCTGATGCGTGGAATAACCATAAAGGTGTACGTTTATATCGCTTAATTTGAGATAAATCGAGTGTGCCGCATATTGATAAACAAGCAGCAAACTTACCTGGGAATCTTGTGATGTAGTCGATCGCGCCAGCGCCACCCATTGAAATACCAGAAATATAAACATATTGTTTATCAACTTTATATCTTTTTTCTAGTTCTTTATCTAAGAATTCATTAAAGAGTTCTTGTATTGGGTAAACTGGATTAGAGGCATAGTTATAAGTCCCTCGACGTACATCGTCAAGTGGTACCCAAGATTGTTCTAAAGGCACTTGTGGTGCGATAATAATTGTTTCTTTCCCATAAATAGGATGGTCAATAATGTAGTTAATTAGTTTTGCATGGTGTTGAATTTGAAGTAAGTTATCATCACCACGTTCACCACTACCATGTAAGTAAATAAATACTTTATATTTTCTACGCTTGACCTTAGGTATATAGACACGGTAACGTAAAACCTCATCATTAATTTCAGCGTTTTCATATGTTTCAACTGTCATATAATTTGTTAAATTGATTTCCATTTAGTACACTCCTAATATTTTTATATCTAATGCATTTTCTGATTCGAGTTTATTCATTAAATTGTCAAATTGTAATATGCTTGTATCAATTTCTAAGAAGAAGTGATAAGGACTTAACTTTTCCATTCTTGGTCTAGATATAATTGAACTTAAATTAATATCTAATGTTTTAAAATGGTTTAATAAATTATATAAGAGTCCAACTTCATCCTTTTTAGGCTTAATTGAAAGTAGTGCCTTTAAAGGTTTATTTGTAGATGGTTTTTGGTAATTTTTCTCGATTAATGCAAACCGTGTATGGTTAAGCATTTGATCATGAATATTATGAATAGTTAGTAAAAAGTCTTTATCAATCAAATGTTTAGGGATGATTGCAGCTGTACGTTTAGTATTGTTTAAATGTAAGTGTAAACTTTCTGTATTGGAATCGGTTGTTATAAACTTTACATGCGGTATTTGTGATAAGAAGTCCAAACATTGATTCTTTGCTTTAAACTGTACATATATGGTGTCGATATCATTTAATGATGTTTCATCTGAAACTAAACTAAAATCCACTGGTAGTTCTAAAACATGCGTTATGTAAAAATTGTGTTTATATAATAAATCCAGTGTTCTTTGTATATAGCCATCAATGGCGTTTTCAATTGGTAACACAAGGTATTTTGCATTATTCAGTGCATGAAATGCACTATCAATACTTGGCTCAAAATAAATAGTAGCATCCAAATTTAATTGTTTAATAAACTGCTTTGATGCTAAATCTGAGTAGCTTAAATTGGTGCCTAGAGTCATTAATTTAGCCATGGTTAGTTTTCCTATGAATGATATATATTTAAATATGTTGTTAATCAATATTTATTATACCATAATTTAACAAAAAAAGCATATTTGTGGCAATCATTTCGAATTCGAAATATAATGTAACTATGAAAAGAGGTATTAGAAATGAAAGTACAGGGTATACACCATATTTCAACAATCGTTTGGCACGCTCAAGAAAACATAGATTTTTATGCTGGTGTGTTGGGATTGAAACTTATTAAAAGAACTTTAAATTTTGATGATCATAATGTTTATCACCTGTATTATGGAAATCATAATGCTGATTTAGGTACTGCAATTACATTTTTCCCGTGGCCGAACAGTTATAAAGAAGGTATGGTTGGTGATGGACAAGTTGGTATCACAAGTTATATGATTCCACAAGGCTCATTGCAATTTTGGAAAGACCGCTTTAAAACCTTTAAAATAGATTTTACAGAATCAACAAGATTAGGTGATAAGTTTTTAAGTTTTAAAGACCCACATGGCATTAAAAATGAATTGATTGAAACAAATACAGGCATAACAAATACATTTGAGTTTAATGGTGTAACCAAAGATGTTGCAATCAAGGGTTTTTTTGGCGCTGTTTTATATTCTAGCAATTTTGAGGCGACCAAGTCACATTTAGTAGATGTACTTGGATTGTCAGTCGTCACAGAAGATGATGATTACTTAAGATTAGATACAGGAAAGACACTTGGTCGTTATATTGATATTTATAAACATCAAACAGGTCGCTCTAAAATGGGTGGTGGTACAGTGCATCATATTGCTTTTGGTGTTGAAGAAAATGATATGAATACATGGAAAAAAACACTTAGTGAAAAAGGATTTTTCATAACTGATATTAGGGATCGTAAATTCTTTAAATCTATATATTATAGAGAACCAGGTGGTGTGATGATTGAACTTGCAACACTGACACCAGGTTTTGAAGTAGATGATGCATATAAAGAAGTACCGGATTTATATATGCCACCACACTTTGAAGCATTAAGCGTTGAAGTTGAAGACAAGGTGATGCCTTTATTTGTCCGTCCAATTGATAAGCTCATAGAATATCCATATCAAAACAAAGAAGAATATACGCACTGGAAGTCTCACCAAGAACTGCTTGCTAAAATTAATTACTTTGCAAGAGAAGCAAAGGTAAGACAGTTGACAGAAGAAGAAACTAAACAACGAGCAAAACTACGTCAAGAATATGTTAAACGTATTCGTGGTGCTATTGAAGATAATTTAGAAAGTATTCAAGTCGAAGATAAAGATGGAAACTATAAAGAGTTAAAGAAGAAAGAAGGTACTGTACAATGAAAAACTTAACCGGCATACATCATATTACAGCAATTACGAGTAGTGCACCTAAAATATATGATTTTTATACAAATATTTTAGGGTTAAGACTGGTTAAAAAGACTGTAAATCAAGATGATATTCAAACGTATCATTTATTCTTTGCTGACGATAAAGGTAGTCCAGGTACCGATATTACATTCTTTGACTTTAAAGGCGTTGCTCAAGCTAAGCATGGTGTGAATGAAATATCAAGAAGTGGCTTTCGAGTACCAGATGATAGAGCGCTTCAATACTGGATTAAACGCTTTGATAAATATCATGTTAAACATTCAGGTATACGTACAGTTTTTGATAGGAAAGTAATTTATTTTTATGATTTTAATGACCAACCATATGCACTATTTTCAGATCAAAATGTACCTGGTGTTAAAGCGGGCATACCATGGCTAAAAGGTCCAGTACCTAATGAATTTGGTATATATGGATTAGGACCTGTTTATTTAACAGTGAAACGGTTTTCATCAATGAAAAATATATTAGTAGATGTTTTTAATATGCGTCATGTTCACACAGAAAAATCACTACATTTATTTGAAATGGGTGATGGTGGTAATGGTGCATCCATCATTGTTGAAGAAAGCTTATTATTACCACCAAGCACACAAGGTTATGGTGGCGTACATCATGTAGCTTTTAGAGTTGAAAATAGGCAAGCATTAGATTATTGGGCAAACCATTTAACTAAATTAGGCGCACCACATTCAGGTTATGTTGATAGATATTATTTTGAATCCGTTTATACAAGATTATATCCAGGTATATTATTTGAACTTGCAACGGATGAACCTGGATTTATTGATCATGAAGAGACCTATGAAATATTAGGTGAAACATTAGCATTACCACCAGCATTCATTAATAAGCGTACTTATGTTGAAAGTGTTGTTCAACAATTTGATACAGTAAGAAGCAATAAAGTGTATGAAAAGGAGTACTTATAGATGGAAAATTTAAATGAAATAGATGACTTAAAAACGATGCGCATCTTATTTAGAACAGTTCAAGCAATTGAGCAAATCGTTAAGAAAGATGTTAAAAACTTTTGTTTAACGGTTAATGAGTTTGCTGCGATGGAAAGCCTATATCATAAGGGTAAAGTGTCTGTCAATGAAATGTGTCAGTTGGTTTTAATTCCTAATTCATCGATGACATATGTCTTAGATAAGTTAGAAGTAAAAGGGTATATTAATAGAAAACAAGATATAGATGATAAACGTACATTTTATGTTGAACTCAGTAAAAAAGGTTTAAAGTATGCAGATGAAATTTTGCCTAAACATTATGCTGTAATGCGTCAAGTGTTTTCAATATTAAACAAAGAAGAACAAACATACTTAAATACCTATTTAAAGAAGTTAGGTTATCATGCGATGGATATGGAGGATTTAATGAAATGAAGCATATATACTTAGATAAAAAGCATCAACAAACATTTCTAGCGCTACATGGCACTGGAGGCGATGAAAATGATCTCCTACCTTTAGTTGATTTTCTAAACGCCTCGTACAATGTATTATCACCTCGTGGTAATATCAATGAAAATGGTATGAACAGATTTTTCAAGCGTCATGGTGTTGGTAGTTATGATATTGATAATTTAGTAGTTGAGACAAAAAACTTAAAAGAATTTATAGAAGATGCAGTCAGTAACTACGCATTAAAACTTGATGAAATCATCGGTATTGGTTTTTCAAATGGCGCCAATATCCTAGAATCATTAATCCAATTACATGGACCATTCATTCGAAAAGTGATCTTATTAAGTCCTGTATTTTTGCAACCAAATGTTCCTTTTAAAGATTTAAGCGGCGTTGATATATTCATCGCAACATCGGATAATGATCCATATGTTAAGCATAAAGAAAATGACCAATTAGCTGATAAACTTAGTGCTGCTAATGCCAATGTCTATGTACATAAGCATTTAGGTGGTCACCAATTAAATCAGGCCATTTTAGTTGATTTAAAAAAGTGGTTAACTAAATAAAGGAAAATGAGCCATTTAGGCTCTTTTTCGTTTATAATAGGTATAGAAGAAAAAGGAAATCACATTATGAAAATATTTATGCCAAGTAAAAAAATACTAAAGTTTGCACTTATTTTATTGCCATTTATGCTTTTAGGCATTGGCTTAGTTATATTGTCAGTTATATTAGAAAACGAAGTTTTGTTAAATTCAATAAGTGTCTTAATACTACTCATGATTCTAATATATACGTTAGGTAGTCGTATCATTAGAAAAGATAATATTATCTTGACCCTTGATGCCATCACCTATGGTTTAAAGCACAAAAACACCAGTCCCTTAAACTTATTATTCTTACAGTTTGATAAACTAAGCATAAGCTTTGTAGATATCATGAACAGTACATATGATGATACAACAAAAACATTGAGTATACAGACTAAACAAGGTATACAAACAATTGATTTAAAATATTTTTCTGATAAGGTTATATTAAAAATAATAAACCACATCAACGAAAGGATTTACCATGGTTAAAGAAGTATCAGCAGGTGCTGTAGTCTACATTAAAACAAACAATCAATTACTATATTTACTCATACAAAATAAAAATGGCAACCATTTTTCATTTCCTAAAGGACATGTTGAAAAAAATGAGTCTATTATAGATACTGCAAAGCGCGAAGTGTTGGAAGAAACTGGAATTGTTTTTGAAATTACTTCCGATAAAATGGAAACAATTACTTATTTAATGCCAAATGGCATATATAAAGATGTTTACTTGTTTTTAGGTCAAGCTTTAAATCAAAAGATCACTGTCCAACAAGCTGAAGTTTTACATGCCGGGTGGTACAATCATGAGCAAGTATTAAGATACTTAACCTATGATAATGATAAGATTGCATTTATTAAACTGACCGAAAGGATTAAAAAGCTATGACCATCCATATTATTGGTGATTCAACTGCATCAATTAAACTTGATGAAAAAAGACCCGAACATGGTTGGGGTGAGTTTTTACACCTATTTTTAATGAAAGATGTTCAGATCATGAACTATGCCAAAAATGGTGAATCAACAAAATCTTTTAAAGATAGAAAGTTATTTTTAGAAGCAACAAAAAACTTTAAAAAAGGTGATTATTTATTCATTCAGTTTGGACATAATGATTCCAAGGTCATTGATCCTGAAAAATATACACAACCTTTTGGAACCTATCAAGCAAACTTAAAATATTTTGTTGATAAAGCTAATGAGCATGATGTTACACCAATCATATTTTCAAGTATTTCTAGAAGATATTTTGTGTCAGATAAAAAGTTAGAAAAACATACGATTGGATTATACCCTAAAGCGGCCATGTGGTTTGCTAAAAACCATGATATTAAGCATATTGATATGTATACAAAAACACACAAGCTATATACTTACTTAACAGATGATTTGTCCAAACGCATGTTTATGCATCTGTTACCTAATGAACATCCGAATTATCCACTTGGATTAATAGATAACACACACTTAAAAGAAAATGGTGCAAAAGTTATTGCATCACTTGTTGCAGAAAGCTTATATAAAAGTAAGCAAACAAAAGCGTTCAAACATTTAGTATTAAAAGATCAACTATATAGAAAAGTTGATATTAAGAGGCAGTTAAATGAGTAAAGATTATAATGACCATATAGCATTTGATAATTTAGACACAACAAGTTACGAACAAATGCCATATAAAGAGCAATTAAAAACTAAAGAAAACTACGTTCAAACTCTATTTAAACGAGCAGTTCAACCCATTGTACCTAACCCTGTACCTAGAGGTTACCGTCATAAGGCTGTTTTATCAGCAACCAATATCACTGTTAATAATCAACAAAAACTACGACTTGGCTTATTTGTTGAAGGTTCTAGACATATTAAGCCTAAGTTAGGTCATTTCTTACATGATCAAGCAATTGATGAAATATTTATTTCTATAGAAAGTATTTTAAATAAATATAAACTGAAAGCTTATGCTAGAAACTATCGTCAAGGCATCATTAAGCATGTTATGATACGTAAATCCTATGCAACAGGTGAAATGATGGTTATCTTTTCAACACAGCTAAATAACTTTCCTAATCATAAAAAAATTGTTAATGAATTGATTGCTTTACATCCAAACATCAAAACAATTATTCAAAATATTCA
>JBAYTJ010000044.1:0-9908 GCA_041675665.1 Acholeplasma sp.
TAAATTTACCATTCTTAAGAAAAGAATTAGATGAACTTGTAGCACTCATCGATAAGCTCTTTGGTAAACAATCATTTACAGAAGCTCGTATAATGATTAATAATTATAAGAAACAAATGTAGAAAGGTTGAACTCTTTGAAAAACAGTTATGATTTAGATTTATTTTACACCATGTTAATATCTAGACTTGATGAACTCGAAGAAGATACAGATTTTCCTGTTTACTTTTATCAAGGCCTATATGATGGCAGTAATAAATTAAAACATGTAGAGACAACTGAAACAAAGAAGTTTGATGATTATTGGATTCATGCGATTGAATCTTATTATCCATATATAGATAAAATTGTTCGAAACTATAAGTCTGCATTACGTGTTGAAGAAGAAGTTGTCATTGTTGAAAAAGCAAAGAAAACAACATCTAGAACCGTTAGACACTTAGCTGCAAATACACAAAATTTAAAGCTACCTGAAAAAGGCGAACCAATGACAAGTGTCATGCCAAAAAGATTATTGGTTGAGTATTCAGAAGATGAATATGGTATTTATGAAAATAGATTTGTTGCAACATTAATACACCGATTGGTAGACTTTGTCTCAAGACGTGTACAAATTCTAGAAGAGGATGTCAATTCAAAAAAGGTTAAAGAATTAAATAATACCATTCAATTTGAAATTGAAGCATCTAGTTATGAAATTAATATTGATCTTAAAGAAGTAGAAACGATTAAAGATGGTAAAGTTGAAGAAAATAACAGACAACTCTTATACCGTGCACAAGAGCTTCATAAAAAGTTAGCAAATGCTTTAAATACTGAGTTTATGAAAACAATGCGCTCATACAAACGTGTACGTGCACCAATCATGAAAACTCAAATCATCTTAAAAAATACAAATTACCGCAATTGTTTCCTTTTATGGCAATACTTAGACCAATATAATAGTTTAGGATTTGAACTACTTAAAGATGTTAAACAAAAAAGATTTAATGAAACATATAGAAAACATTTAAGTCAAAATGCATTATTCGCATTTTCAACAATGATGTTTCATGACAAGATTAAACAAAAAGATCAAAAATTATTAACTAAAAGTTATAAGGTCAAAAAAGCTGAAGAATTAAAATTAACAGCAGATGACCTAAAAATTGATCCACAAGCATATACAATAGAAGATACAATGATGAATCAATACTATTTAAACAAGACAAAACAAATGTTTAAAAAGACAATTGATCAGTATATGCAAACTGAACCAAAATATGAAGTTGCACTTAAAAAAGCATTAAAAGACACCATAGAAATAACCAATAGTTTATATGCTTCATATTTTGAAATTAATCAAGATGAAGATGTCTTTGATCGACTTGTTCAGGAAGTTAATCCTAAAGAAGATTTAGAAAGTGCAGATGAAAAATTTAAGATTGCATCTATTGTTAGGCAACTCAAAGAATCTGACTATAAAAAAGCTATCGCTTTAGAAAAAAAATGGTATAACACCACTTTAAAATATCAAAAGAGATTTTTCAAATCTGTCAAACTTGATAGTGATACAAACCTTAAAAAGGAAGCAAAACGTGTTCAGGAAGCAAATGATGCATACACAAAACTTGAACGTGCTGAACTACTTGATGAGCAAAAGCTACAAGTTGCTAAAGATAATCAAATGTTACTTGATTTAAAATCTAAATATCGTGAACGTTATAAAAAAGAAGCAAAACGTATAGCAGATATGCAAAAGCGTAAAGCTGAACGTGAATTGGAACGCTTAAGAAAGAAACGCGAAGCGGCAAAAGAAAAACTTAGATTATCTAAGGAAAGACAAAAAGAGAAACAAAGAATATACATTGAAAAGCAAAAAGCTAAAATTAAGGCTTCACATGATAAAGCAATGGCTGCTTTAAAAAAGGGTAAATGAAAAAGACAAAGAAAATTACTCAAAGGATATTGGTCACATTCATTATATTCATAACCATTATATTTGTTACAATGTCTGTAATGAGTCAAATAACTAAAAAACCATTTTCAATTTTAGGTACGAGTTATGGTGTTGTCCAAACACCATCAATGACACCACTAATTATTGTAGGTGACTTTGTTGTAATGAATGAAGTACCATTTGAAAATTTAGTAACAGGTGATATTATTGCATTTCATTCTGTTGATCAAAAAGTTGTAGTTCATGAGATAATTTCTACTGAACCAGGTATTACAACAAAGGGTTTAAATAATTCCAACGATGATTTTAAAACAGAAGGTTATATAACAAAGGATAAGTATATCGCTAAAGTTGTATGGTATGGTGGTAGTTTTATTGGTAGATTTCTAGTTGATCAAAGACTACTTGTAATTGGCATTATTGTAATACTTATATCCGTTATTTTCATTATCCAAATCATGATGTTAATCTATCAGATGATGGACCGGCAACAGTATAAATATAAGACTGACTTAGAAAAATATAAAGCATCAATCAAAGAAAATAAAAATAAACGTCAAGATTAAAAGGCAAACTTAAGGTGACTTAAGGACGCAAAACTAAAGGGTCTAGTATAAGACAGCCAGTTGCATCGGAAAGGTACGTATGAAAAGTTTAAGAAGAACTATTATCTTAATCATATTCTTACTTGTATCAGTGGCTTCGATGGCGACTGGCGTTTTTGCATGGTTTATTGACTATGGTAATGGTGCAAGTGTTGATCCTTTTGGTGGTACAGTGATTGGCAATGAAGATGTTTTAGAGATTGATGCTGAAACTGAAGGTATTTTCTTAGGGGACCGCGTTAGAGATTTAGTTTACTTAAATGACAGTGAATTTGATATACCAAGTTTTAACTTCTATGGGTATGCATCTGTTTTAGAACTTGTTATTACAAACCCATCTCTAAATACAATCAATGTCAACCTGCAACTAAATGTGGTGGCTGCACCTGAGTTTGGTGTTTATGCGGGTAGCCAAGCAGGTATTAAGTATTTAGTACTTGAAACCAATGATAGTATGACACAACCGACTTACATGGCTGAGCGATTTGCTTATTTCCAATCAACCGGTAATGTATATTCAGCGATGAGTGCACATAATTTTGGTGGGTTTTCTTTAGCAGGTGAAACATCTAAACGTGTGTACATATATATGTGGGGCGCTTATGATGGCCTTACAACAGCACAAAAAGATGTTTATCATGCACTGGTATATCGTGTAAAGGTTATGGTGTAAAATTATGAAAAATATAAAGAAAATAATTTTACTTATATTAGCATTTAGCGTAGCACTTTCTACAATTGTAGGTGTTTATGCATGGTTTACCCTACAACCTGCAACCGAAGCTTTAGATTTAAATGTACGTAGTACTGAGTTATTCTCATCAAGTGCTAGAGTATCACTTGGAACAGAAAACCTAGACTTTAATCATCCTTTATATAATCAAACAGAATACGCAATTGAAATGACCAAGTCACAAATACAATCAAATACATCAGGGTCAATATTACCTGTTGTTGTTAATGTACTGATTACACCATTTAAAACGATTAATGTTCGTTTTAAACTGGTAGAAGTTTGGACAGTTAATAATATAGTCATTACAAGACCAAATGTGTTTACATGGAATTATGCTATTTCAAATCAAACAGATCATGCGGGATATTACACACATGATCAAGTACTTACAAAAAATATAACACCATCGGATATTGATTTTATTGATAATGCGACAGTTAACACCTCTGTTTTAAATGGTTTACCAAGTGGTGCCGTATTAAAACTTAGTTTAGTGGTTTCAGCTACACAAGCAAACCGATCAGATAATTGGAATTTAACGACATCTAACCATGTTGTAAAACAGTTTAATGTAGCATCTCAAATTTCAAATCAACAATTAAATGTAATCTTTGATGGTGTATCAAATCCACAATATACACGTGGTGTCTATGTAGAGTTTAAGTCCACTTCTAATAACTATTCATTTATTTGGCACACAAGAACTGCACTTTCAAACCGCTTAACATTACCTGCTGGTACATATGATGTACGAATCAATTTAGTTAATCACCTTGATTTTACTGTCACTAGAAATGGTAATGTGATAGAGATTACGGTCTCTTATGGAAATATAAATAGTTGGGGATTTGAAGATGTTTTATATGCGCCTTCGATGATTCCTGTTTGGCAACCAAATGTGACTTATAGTACAGATGATATGGTTTATTATGATGATGCAAGTGGTGATGGCGAAAATGCAGGGTATTACCGTGCACGTTCAGGGTCAACCGGTGCAGTACCTGATACAACCGCTTGGGCATGGCAAGTAATCTCTGTTTATTTTTCAGATACAAGAGTTTATTTAGAAGGTGAAATTATTTATTATAATGGTAAATTTTACCGTGCGAAATCTAATGTATGGGCAGGTAATCCACCACCACTTGCGTGGGCTTGGGAATTGCTTGGTCATGAACATGAAACGGGTAAAGTATATAGTCCAAATGATATAGCCTTTACAGAAGCCAATGATGTTAAAACATGGTATGTTGTATATGGTAGTTTTACAGCGCACAGTGGTGTGATTGAAAAACATTATGCTATGAAGTACATGAGTATTGATTATAACGAACACAATCAGGGTAAATATGGACTCGGTGAATATGTTAGACATCAAGGATACTTCTACCGAGTTACGGTTGCAAATAACTGGAGTACACCTTCAGTTGGTGCATATGGTTATTTACGTGTTGGTCTTGAGTTTGTAAGTAAAGCCTATCCTGTCAATGCAGTTGTATTACACAATGGACAATATTATATAGCGGTTAATGCGATTAGTTCAGGTCAAACACCTGGATCAAATTCAAATTGGCGTTTAATTAACCATCGTGGTGATTATGCTGGTTCGACAACTTATAACCGTTATGATAGTATTATTTATAATGGGAAAAGATACTTTTGGAATATGGCTAGTTCAACCACTGGCACCAATCCAGAAACTACGGCTGGCTGGTGGAGTCTTGATCAACAATGGGACTACAAGAACACATATGTTCAAGATTCAATCGTAAGTTTTAATGATGATTTATACATCTTAAGAAGTGGTACATCAACAAATCAAACACCAGGTGTGTCTGGTCAGTGGCAACCACTTTCACTTAAGTGGAGTCCAACAGCAATGTATTATAATTCTGGTTCAGAACGTAGTATTGTTGAACACAATGGCAAGCATTATGTTTGGTATGGTGCTCACGATGCAACCTTTACACCAATACCTGGTACAGGGCGTAATGGATGGAATGAAATGACTGATGTATGGGTTTCAACCAATAGTTATGTACAAGGTGACTTTGTTATATATGATGGTTCGTTCTGGGAGTTGTTACAACCTCAAAATCCAACCGATCAATCTAATGTACCTGGCATTGACTTTACAGTATGGAAAGAACACCCGATTTTATGGGATCCAAATAGAAATTAAGACATTAAAAAACCCGATTAGATGAATTTCTAATCGGGTTTTACAATTAAAATAGCTTGGTTTCTTCGCGTACTCGTTGTAAAAATATTTGAATATCACGTCTTAAATCACGCTCCAGACTCCAATGTTGTTGATTTTTAGTTTTAAACATGACGCGTAATTTCACGTTATGTAACTGCATATCAACTACACCCAAGTAAATAGGTAATTCTGTAATGGAATCATTTGCTTTATACTGTTCCAGTAATGCTTTAAAACTATCTGATGTAAAATGATTTAAATCAAATTGTGGTGAAACAAAGAATTCTACAACACCGACAGAATCTCTACCTGCAAAGTTTGTTAGTGCTTTTATGTCACCATTATTAATGAGTCTGGTTTCATTTTTCCAGTTTAAAAGTTTTGTACGACGTATACCAACTTCTTGAACTGTACCTGAAAAGGTTCCGATTTCAACAAAATCACCTACATTCATCGCACTTTCAAAGATAATAAAGAATCCTGCAATCATATCTTTAATAAGTTCTTGTGCACCAAAACCTACTGCAAACCCTAATATACCTGCGCTTGCTAATATTGGTGCAAGATCAAGGCCGAACTCTTTTAAGACCATCATCCCCATAACAAACCAAAATACATACTTAATAAGTGCAAGAATCAATGCTGTAATGGTACGTTGACGACGAACCATATGCTTTTCTTTAGCCTTTAGTCTTGTAATAAATAACTTAATAAATAAATGGAAAATAGAACCTAGTATAAGCCATAATAAAATAGCGGCTGTTGTAACGAGTAAGCTGGTTATTGCTTCGTTAAAGTTTTGATTCGTTAACCATTCTGTCAAAAACTGTTTAAATATGTCCATAAAAAATACCTCACTTATGAATAATATAACATAAAAGAGGTATTTTAAAAAGTATTAAAATGCAGGTGTTGCTGCCCAACCATAATTTTCTTCAATCCAAGTACGTACCTTTTGACTTGTTAGGTACTCGATGAATGTTTGAATACGTGGGTCATTTAAGTTATTAGCACGTGTAACAAAACTTATTGCGTATGTTCTTGTTAAGTCGTTTAGTTCTTCATATGCAAGGACTTGACTATCATCCATTAATTGGTTATTAGTGTCTCTTGCATAGGTCGGATACATAATTGCTAGTTTGGAACCATCTGAATGATATGCACTAGATGTTGTACCTAATGATCTGGGTTCAAATACTAAATTTCTAGGATTTGATTCAATATCATCTAGTGTTGCGAAAACATCAACACCAGCAGATAGTGAAATGAGTTCTAATGCATCTAATAAAATTAGAGCACGAGGTAGATTTACAACATCTTCAGGAACATAAATTGTTGTACCATTTGGAATATCTTCTAATGAATCATATACACTGGAATACAAAGCAAATTTAGAGTGATAAATTGGTTGTGCAATCACGAGGTTCGAATCATTTGCTTGATTGAAAAATTCCATAAAGTATTGATGTTGTATCATGTTACCATCAATTTCACCATTATAGAGTGGTGTATTCAATACGTTATAGTCCATTTGAACTTGTTCAATCTTTATACCTTGAGTTAGTAAATCATCTTTAATTAAGTCAACAATTTCAGGCATTGGATAGAAGTTGACACCGATCTTAAGTGTGTCATCATCTGATGCACATGCACTTAAGAGACCAAGTAGTAATACGTTTATAAGTAAAAATATTTTTTTCAAGTTAGAATCCTCTTTTCTTTTTATTTAAATAGTTTGCTAATACGTTACCGATTAGTTGTACAAGTTGAACAATTACAATCATTATGAGTGTTGATACCCACATGAGTGTTTGACCCACAGGTGAATAATAACCAATTTGAATGGCTGTATAGCCTAGGCCACCACCGCCAATAATATAAACAACAGATGAATACGCCAGTAAACTTACCAAGGCTGATGTGAAGGCTAAGATGAGTGATGATCTTGCTTCAATAAATATAAAATCTTTAAACAATTGAAATTTAGATGCACCCATTGAATGCGCAAGATCATATAGCGTTGGATTAATATCGATTATAGCTTGTTCTACAAGCCTTGCAACCGTTGCTATACCTATGAAGCTAAGTGCAATTAAAGACGGTATAAAGCCGATGCTTGTGCCAAAGATATTGAATGAAAAAGGAATAATAATAACCATTAATAAAACAAACGGAATTGAACGAATAATACTAACAACAATTGAAAGCAGGCGTACAATCCATCTGGACTGTTTAAAAACCTTTTTTTCATATAATGCAAGTACCATACCAATTAAAGTACCAATTGGTAATGAGATGAGTGCACTCATTAAAAGTAAGTTTAATGTTTCACCGGCTGCTTTTATCAGTTGGGATTGTGTAGCAGCATTTAATAGTACTATCATAAATACTCACCCCAAACTGCATCATAACCTGTATTCAGTGTATCTAACTTTTGAATGGGTCCAATGCGTTTAACTTTATTATCTTCAAGTAACATAACACGGTCACATAAATACTTGATTGATTGAATTTGATGGGAAACAAATATAATTGTAGGTTTAAATGTTTCATGTAATCTTTTTATTAATTTTAAGATTTCGTAGGAAGTCTCTTCATCTAAAGCTGAGGTCGGTTCATCTAAGAAAAAGAGTTTTGGATTCGTAATTAATGCTCTAGCAATACTAATACGTTGGGCCTCACCGCCAGATAATGTCATAGGGTAATTCAAAGATTTATGAATAAGTCCAACAAACTCCAGCATCTGTCTGGCTTTTTGATGCCTTGTTACTTTGTCTACACCACGTAGTTTTAAAGGTAAAGCTACATTATCTAAAACATTTAAGTTATATAGTAAAGAGAAGTTTTGGTAAATGAAGGATGTCTCCTGGAGAAGTGCTTTTTTCTCTTTACTATTTAATAAGGTCACATCCTTATTAAATAAGAAATACTGACCACTATCAGGTCGCATAGAAAGTGATAATATTTTTAGTAAAGTAGACTTCCCAACACCACTTTTACCTACGATTCCAAATATCTTTCCACTTTCAATCGTTAATGAAATATCACTCAATGCATGAACACTGTTATTTTTATCGTTAAAAGATTTAGTTATATGTTCTAATTTAATCATATATAGCCACCTATTTTTATATCGCATCTATTATATAGATTAATATATATATTTACTAATTAGTTGCAATATTAACGATTTAAACGTAAAATAGTATATCATAAGTATAAATATATTAAATATTTAGAAGGATATACCGAAAAAAATGATAAATTCAATAAAAATAACAAACTACAAATCAATCACTGATACAATATCACTTGATTTTTCAAGTGATATGCCATTGATACCTATGTTCGGTAAAAATGGTTCTGGAAAATCAACCATTTTTGAAGCTATATATCTATTAAAAGAAGTGTTTTTATTTGGTATGCGTTCAGTTGATAGAATATTGATGCATAATCCAACAACATTCGAACTTGAACTTGAAATTGATAATCAACTCTTTATATACAAAGTAGTCTTGAGTTTAGATAAAAATGAAATTACCCATGAATCACTTATACTTACAACACCATCAAATACCTATACTTATTTTATGAGAGATCAATACGATATTACACTAGGCGAGCGATTAGAGAAATTATTTAATCGATTTGATTTTGAACGATTTAAAACCTACCTTTATGATTTAAGATTTGATAGAAGGGAATTTATACTATCTCATTTGAGAATAAAGGATTTTTCTGATAGTAAAAATGCGATTATTTTGAATAAACTTGTAGAAGATATTAAAAATATCCACATATTCAATGAAAATGCGGATATCAGATTTTATTTAGATATGGATGATGCACACTACATAAGCGTTTTAAATATGGTTACAAAGATTTATCCTGAAATAGAATCACTTCAGTATAGAAAAGTTACACTAGATGAACTCAGATTTAATCTGAATAGACATCGATATGATCATCTTTTGGATGCATTTAGAAATCATGTCACCAAATTTAGTACGACAAGTTTCTTTGTTGATGCATATAATCAATTTTATAAACTAAAGGGAAGAAGTTTGAATGAACTAACCATTCAAGCAATTGACGTATATTTTAAAGATGGATTAGTGGTAGCATTTGATAAATTATCAAGCGGCTTAAAAAAGTTGTTGTTACTAAGTATGATCTTGCTAAAAACGAATCCAAACGATTTGATACTTATTGATGATCTAACAAAATATATGGACCATCATACGACACTTGATTTCATTGATAAAATAGGTCCAATACTTAAAACTCACCAAAGGAAATTAATGTTTTCAACCCACGATATGCTATTGTTAGATAGTCAAATATTTGATTTAAAAAACATTTGTTATACCGTTAAACGGGATAAGATTGTATTACACTATTTAAATAATCTAGGTATTAGAAAAGATA
>JBAYTJ010000045.1:0-9888 GCA_041675665.1 Acholeplasma sp.
ATATGTAAGCCATCAAAATTACCAATGGCTAGCGTTATTGGTTTTGTATTTTCAATCTTATCAAATGTATTATGATGTGTTTGCATAATGTTTATTCCTTACTCTAGAAAAAATATTTTACTTTATATTGATTATCATGTGGCACATAATAAGCAATATACTGACCCGTTTGATCAGTGACTATAAATGGTTCATTAAAATTAGTCTGTCTATCATCTAATGCAACACCGTTTTTAACCAACTTCACAAGGTAATCATTTAGTACAAGTGTCTTTACACCTTGGAATAATAATTTATGATCAATTAAATCTTTTGTATCTAGCATTTCAACAGGTTTCGCATCTTTTAAAGCATAACGACCAATCATTGTTCGTCTAAGTACAGATAGTGCACCAAATGTATTGAGAGAAAGTCCTAAATCACGTGCAATACTACGAATATAGGTACCTTTGGATACATGTGTTTCAAATAAAATAGACTGTTCTTTAATTTGATAATCAAATTGATAGATAGATACCGTTTTAGATGATAACGTTAATGGTCGACCTTTTCTTGCTGCTTCGTAGGCTTTTATACCACCTTTTTTAATCGCCGAATACGTTGGTGGAACTTGCTCATAAACTGGTTTTATATGATCAATTGCCTTGCTTAAAACCAACTTATCAATATGAACTGGTGCATCATTTAATACTTGACCTGTTATGTCATCGGTATCATATGCTTTACCTAATTGTATAGTCCCTGTATAACGTTTATCAAGTTCATCAAACAAAAAGGCTAACTTGGTTGCTTTACCAATTAAAATAATCATTAAACCTGTAGCAAAAGGATCGAGTGTGCCGGTATGACCAACTTTTTTTATATTAAATTTTTTTCTGATTTGATAAACAACATCATGGCTGGTTACACCATGTGGTTTATCAACTAAAAATATTCCATTCATAGCTGCCCACTTATTAATAATATATACTTCATTATATCACAAGAAAAAAGGCTTTATTACAAGCCTTACTTCTTATTTATGTTCTTCGATCCAAGAAAGAATTTTTTCTCTTGGTTGATAACCAGATGCTCTTGATACTTCTTTACCATTTTTGAATAAGACAAGTGTCGGCACGGCACGAATACCATTGTCGATTGCTTCTTTTCTAAATTCATCAATGTCCAATTTAACAAATTGTGCACCAACGTTTTCAGCACTAATTTGCTCCAAAACAGGCATTAACATTTTACATGGTCCACACCATGTTGCAAAAAAGTCTACTAAAACAAGGCCTTCCTGATTTACTAGTCCTTTGAAATCTTCACCTTTGTACTGTTGCATTTAAAATGCCTCCTAATTTTTTTAATGTTCTACTTTATATTATAACTTGCTTCGACAAAATAATCAAAGAAAACGACAACGACTTATAAGGTTATAACGGTCACACCGTTTAATCCTTCGCCTTCTTTACCGTATCTATATGATTTTATGTACTTAGATTTCTTTATATAATCATATACAGCTTTTCTGACTGCACCTGTACCAAACCCGTGTATGACACGTATATAAGGCGTATTGGATAGTAATGCATCATCGATTGCCTTATCCATTAGTTCTTTAACCTCTTCAAAACGTACGCCTCTTAAATCTAGTTCGTAGGTTGGAGCTTTTGATGGTGCAAAACCTGTGTATTTGGCTTGCGGCTTATCAAACTTTTTAGGTTTAACCATTATTTTTGATAGTTCACTACGCTTGAAAGGTAACTCGAATAAACCCACAGATACCGTATAAGTGTCTTTACTCACTTTAGTAATTACACCGTCTTGTCCATAATTTGTGACCATGACTGTATCACCAACTTTTAGAGGTTCTAGTTTTACATGAACCTCCTTATTTGGTGATTGATTGAGTGCACCTTTAAGTTCTGCTTTTTCTGGTGTAGATAGTTTTTCTACTTTTGATAGTTTTTCTATCATCTCTAAAGCTTCGGTTTTAAGTTTGTCATATTCTTTTTGTGCTTTTGATTTGATACGTTCAAGTATTTGTGCTTTTTCTTTATCAAAGTTTCTATTCATTTCTTGATATAACTTTAACTCTTTTTCCAGTTCATTTTTTTGATTTTCTAAAACTATTTTTTGTTGTTCTAATAAATTTTGTTCTTTATTCAGTTTTTCAATGTTTTTACCTAAATTGGTTTGACGACCACTCACCAATATTTCTGCATTTTCAATTACATGACTAGGCAGTCCTAAGCGTGATGCAATCTTTAATGCATGGGATGATCCTGCAATGCCTAAATGAATTTTATATAATGGTTTTAGCGTGACTTCATCAAATGCAACACTTGCTGTTAATATATCTTTATTTTCGTAGGCATAAAGCTTTAACTCAGAGTAGTGCGTTGTAAGCATCACTCGGTTATTTTTATTTGCTTTTAATTCATCAATAATAGCAATTGCAAGCGACACACCTTCAATAGGATCTGTACCACTACCTAGTTCATCTAATAAAATTAGTGCATTACCTTCTAAATTATCAAACATGGACTTGATTTTGGTTAAATGTGATGAAAATGTTGATAAGGACTGTTGGATTGACTGCTCATCACCGATATCTGCAAATACTTGATCAAAAACACTCATATGACTTTGTTTTTTCAGTGGTAGTAGAATACCTGACTGTAACATTAATGTAAATAACCCGACAGTCTTTAAAGCAACTGTTTTACCACCAGTATTTGGACCAGTAATCATCAGTACATTCTTATGACCACTCATGCTAATCTCAATTGGTACTACATCTAATTGATCAATTAAAGGATGCCTTGCATCCATTAAATGTATATCACCATGATCATTTATATTGGGTAAGGTTGCATGAATCTCTATAGCAAAAGTAGACTTTGCATGTAGTATATCTAAATCAACAAATAAACAGATATGTGTTTGGAACTCAACCACATAAGGTTTAAGTTCATTAGATAGACCAATACATATTTGAGTGATTTCCTGCGTTTCCATCTTGTTTAAATATTCTATGTCTTGTGTCACTTGTCTAATATCTTCAGGTTCAATATAAACTGTTTGCTTAGATGCAGATACATCATGAATAATACCTTTAACTTTATTTTTGAAGCCTTCTTTAATAGGTATTGCATAACGATCATTACGCATGACAATAATCGATTCATTTAAGTAGGTTTGGTATCTAACTAAAACTTCACTTAAAAGTTTATCTAACTGTCTTTGCTTTGACTTTAAATTTTGACGTATTTTCTTTAATTCAACAGATGCATCATCATAAATCGTTTCATCATCCTTGATAATATTGTCTATAGATTGTAAAGGTTTTTTTAAGTGTTTAAATTCTTTGATCCAATCTAAATATTTAATGTAGTTAACATCTAGTGCTTTAAAATAACTTTCTAGTGCTTTCTCCATTTTAATTAGACGTCTTATAACAAGAAAGTCTTCAACCTTTAAAAAATCTAACTTTTCTAAATTAGCAATTGTTTTAAAGATATCAAAGTCTTTAACAAACGGTAATTTACCGTATGTTTGGATAATTAATTTAAGTTCACTTGTTTGGTTTAAACTTAAAACAACCGCATCATAATTATTTGAAGGTTTCGTATCTTCTATATTTAGCGCTGCCGCCTTAGAAAAGGCATATGCTTGAATTTTTGCTAATATTAAATTAAATTCTAGTGCTTTTGTCGAATACATTCTTAAACTCCGCTTCTATCACTTTTTATGGTATAATATAACATAGTAGGTGAAGATTATTGAGAAATTACACAATTAGCTTATCTAGTGATCAACTAGAACAGCTCAAACAATTTTACAGCAACTATCTATTAAAGGTTGATCAACCTTATGTTTATTTTGTTGCGCATCATAATGATACACGAATTAATGCATTTAGTTCAGGGAAAGTATTACTTCAAGGTGAAGAAATCAATCCAGAATTAGTTGCTATTAAATCCTTTTTAAATATTACAAACTATGCAGCAATTGGCTCTGATGAAGTCGGTACTGGTGATGCATTAGGTCCAGTGGTCGTATGTAGTGCATATACTTCAATTGAAGATATTGAATGGTTAGAAAAGTTAGGTGTGAGAGATTCTAAGACAATGTCTACAAAAGAAATTATTAAACTCGCACCAACCATTGCTAAACGTCTTACACATTCTATTGTTATTTTAACACCAGAAAAGTATAATGAACAAACTGCTAAAGGTTTAAACCTTAATAAGATTAAAGCTTTATTACATAATCATATGATAATTAAGACAACTTCTAAAGTTACTGCTGCAGTACCTGTAATCATTGACCAGTTTTGTTTACCAACACATTACTTTAATTACTTAAAGGATGAAAAGTTGATTTATCGAGACTTAGAGTTTTATACAAAGGCTGAATCTGTTCACTTAAGTGTTGCAGCAGCATCGATTATTGCCCGTTATGCATTTTTAGTTAAAATGCATCAATACTCAAAGAAACTAAATATGAAGTTAAAACTTGGTGCTAGTAAAGAAGTTGATATTCAAATTAAAGAAATTTATGATACCCATGGTATTGATGGCTTAAGTAAAATTGCCAAAATGAACTTCAAAAATATTACCAAACAAAATTTAACTTAAGGTTTCTAAATAACTTTCAAAAGATTCTGGTAATGGTGCTTCATGCACCATTACTTTTTTTGTATGTGGGTGCACAAATTCTAATTTAAAAGCGTGTAACAGTTGTCCGTCTTCTAAAATGCTTGCTTTATGGCCATATAAAGGATCACCAACAACTGGATGTTTGATATAAGCTAGATGCACACGTATTTGATGGGTACGACCAGTTTCTAGTTTACAATGTAATAATGTGTGGTCTTTAAATGTTTGCATGACATTAAAATGCGTGATTGCAGGTTTGCCACTGGCAACCACAGCCATCTTAGTACGAACCTTTGGATGTCTAGATATCGGTGCATCAATAATACCTTTATTATGGTCCAACACACCATGTACAAGTGCAATATACTCACGCTTAATTGCGTGATTTTTTAAATCTTTGGCGAGTATTTCATGCGCCTTGTTGGTTTTAGCAACCAATAACAGTCCGGAAGTATCTTTATCAATACGGTGAACAATACCTGGTCTAAATAAATCATCATTAATATTAGATAAGTGGTCCGTGTGGTGTAGTAAACCAGAGACTAAAGTCGTATCCGTAAATGTTTCAGAAGGGTGCACAACCAACCCTTTTGGCTTGTTAATTACCATAATATGATCATCTTCAAAAACTATATCCAGATTTATATCTTGTGGTTTTAATGGGTTAATCTTTGTTTGATCTGGCAACTCTAGGGTGACTACATCTTCATTGCTTAACTTGTAACCTGGTTTAGTTACTTGACCATTAACTAAAACATGGCCAGCTTTAATATGACTTGTAATTTGACTTCTATTTATATTTAATTTGTCAACTAAATAGTGATCTAATCTCACACTATCCGTTGTTGTTACGATTAGTTTCTTCATTGTCTACTGCTTTCATTTTTTTATGTCTGATTGTATCAAGTATTAATATATCTATAAATAACAAGATGACACCTGCATTTAATAATACATCTGCAAAATTAAATATTGTCCCACCAACAAATGGTAAAAACGGCATCTGTACATAGTCTATCACGAATCCAAACAATACACGGTCAATGGCATTACCCAGTGTACCTGCAATTAAAAATATAAATGCTAGTGTATAAACCTTTTTTGTTTGCCAATTTGATTTGGAAAAGAAATAACCAAACAATACTAAAGCAAATATTGTAATAAAGAAGAAAACCAGTTGTTGACCTTGAAATAGACCAAATGATGCACCTGTATTTTGGACATATCCAAAATACAGTACATTATCTATGATTGGTTTGATTTCACCAACTTGATAAATACTAATAAAAACTTGTTTAAGTATGACATCAATAATGATTAGAATAGCCATGATGATATAAGATATAATCATTTTTAAACTCCTTGTAAAAATATAACGACAAATATAATACCGACAACAACAAATAATAAGCTAATAATGCTGCCTTCTACAATTACTAGACTTTTCGTATATAGTTTTTTTATTTTAGGTTCAATGAGTCCACTAATATAATACATTAAATATTCGTAGATGAACACAGCAATAATAGATAATACAAATAATAATATAATCAATACAATATGTATATCTACAAACATAAATAATTGTACCAATATTAAGTATAGTGGTAACACTAGAATAGTTGTTGCAACTAAGCTACCTAACACACTAAATAAGGTTGATTGCATGGTTGTAAGATCATCTAGCCTATATCGAACCACTTTCGATTGATTCCAAAGCTTAATTAAGTATTTCATTCGTTATAACCTCAATTGCTGATTCTAAAGTTGTAACTGGATATAAATGAATCAAATGGCTTAAGTGTTTAACCTCATCATAATGACTTGCTGGAATGATGAAATGTTTAATGCCTTCTTTATGTGCACCGTATATCTTTTGTACCAAACCACCAATAGGCCCAACTTCATTATTGTAGCGAATTGTCCCAGTACCAGCAATATCAACATCTATTAAATCAAAATCAATTAATGCAAAATATATACTTAGAGTATACATCATACCAGCAGATGGTCCTGTTATATTCGAACTACTACCTGGTAAACTGTAATTTGGTTGGGCAGATATAATATCATATTTGGGATAGAATCTAAAAATCGCTTCATTTGTTTTATCGATTATTATTTCAATGGTCTCATTATTTCTTAAAACATCTAACTTTAATAGACCATAATTTTTAATAAAATATAAACCCATCGTTTCATAATCACTAAAGTTTTGACTATCAATATCTGTGATGATATCACCGATGCGTAAAGTATCATACTCAGGCGATCTGTAATCAACAATCATGCCAACAAGATTGTAGTTAATACTGATGCTTGAATCTGTTTCATGTGCTAAGGTATATGCACTAATTAATGATTGTTCAAAGGATGCTTTTTTTTGAATCACACCTCTAAGACCCATTTCATAACCAGATAGTGTCGATTCTACATAATTTAATGGCTCAACATCAAATTGTGGGTTCAATTCATACAGCATACGTGCAAACCCGGTAATCCGCACCATACTTAAAACAGACATCGTTTTAAGATGGGTGGTTTGGTCTTTACCTTCAATAGTAATCATAGTATTTGCTGAACGGGATTGATTGGGTGCTGTTACACTAAAGTTAGTCGGTACAATTAAGGCAATCATTAAATAAATATATGCAAATATAACACTGTGAAAAAGTGTTTTGACCTTAGACGTCAGTTTCAAGTTTAATCGTCTCCAAGTTTATTTGTCTGGCTTTTATACCAGCTTTTTTCATCATTGTTGTTGATGCAATATGACTTTCTTTACCATTATCTTTATCAGACATATAAACAATTTCTTTAACCCCTGCTTGAACCAAGAGTTTCATACATTCATTACAAGGAAATAATGTTACATAAAGTGTTGAGTTTTTTAAGGATGTTGTCGCATTTAAAATAGCATTTGCTTCTGCGTGTACAACATATGCATATTTTGATTTAGAATAATTTTCACTTTTTTGCCAAAAGTCTTCGTCATCAGACAATCCTACAGGTAAACCATTATAACCAATCGCAACAATTCGATTGTCAGGATTTATGATACATGCACCAACTTGTGTGTTTGGATCTTTAGAACGTAATGCTGAAAGTTTTGCAAGCCCCATAAAGTACTGATCCCATGATATGTAATTTGTGTTTTTCATTTCTTTTCAGACGCCTTTGCTAAATTCAAATCAATATGACAATAACCTGTTGGATTTTTTTGAAGATATTCTTGATGATAATCTTCCGCTAAATAAAACTGTGTAAGTGCTTCAACCTGAACCACGATCTTCTTTGTATGTTCTAATTGTGCTTTAGCGATAAATGCTAAAGCTGTTTCTTTGGTCATTTCATCATCATAATAAATACCACTGCGATATTGAACACCTACATCATTGCCTTGACGGTTGAGTGTTGTTGGATCGATAATTCTAAAGAATTGTTCAAGTAACTCATTTAAAGATATAACTTTTGGGTCATAATCAATCTTAACAGCTTCAGCATGTGTTGCAATACCATTACATACCTCTTGGTATGTCGGATTATCTTTATTGCCATTTGCATAACCTGACTTTGTATCATTTACACCTTTTAGTTGTCTAAAGTAAGCATCCACGCCCCAAAAACAACCACCAGCTAATATTAAAGTTTTCATTTTTTCACCTCTAAGCCAAGTTCAATCAATTGATTTTGGTCAATTGGACTTGGAGATTCCATCATGACATCTCTTGCAGATTGCGTTTTAGGAAAGGCGATAACATCTTTAATATTATCGGTCTTTGTCGCAAGCATAACAATTCTGTCTAATCCAAATGCTACGCCACCATGTGGTGGTGTACCATATTTTAAAGCATCCATAAAGAAACCAAATTTATTTTTAATCTCTGCTTGTGTAAATCCTAATGTTTCAAACATTTGGTTTTGTACGGTTTGATTAAAAATACGCATCGAACCACCACCAATTTCATAACCATTCCAAACAAGGTCATAGGCATTGGCTAACATTTTTTTAGGATTTGTTTTAAATTCATCAACATTTTTTGGTGCTGTAAATGGATGGTGTCTTGCATATAATCTTTGGTCTGTCTCACTGTATTCAAATAAGGGGAAGTCAACTATCCAAACTAAACTCTCCATTGATTGGTCAATAAGTTTTAAGTCTTTGCCAAGTTCTTTTCTTATAGCACCTGCTGCATTGGTTGCACCTTCATAAGTCCCTGGTACTAAAAGTAGTGTATGACCTTCTAGCAATATCTTTTCGTCTAGGAACTTAGCAACTGATCCTGAAAGCATTCCACCTTCATTTTTTGCATATGCCAGTGCATCCCCATGGTTCTTCTTAACGATTTCCGTTAACTTATCAAAGTATTTACGCGTAAATAACGTATTGTTTGGTACTAAAAAACCTCGAACTGCTGCCTTATTTTCAAATAATGGTACTTTATAACTTTGAAGTATATCTGTGTAGTTATGTATTTTTAAATCAAACCTTAGGTCAGGTTTATCAGATCCATACATATCAAAAGCTGCTTGATATGTTAAGTGTGGTATCGGTAAGACTAAGTCTTTATTTAATACATCTTTAAACATATTTTTCATGATTTGTTCACTTAAACTTAAAATATCTGTTTGTGTTACAAAGGATGCTTCAATGTCAATTTGAGTAAACTCTAATTGACGATCCGCTCTTAAGTCTTCATCTCTAAAGCATCTTGCAATTTGGAAGTACTTTTCAAACCCAGATATCATATAGAGTTGTTTAAACAACTGTGGTGATTGTGCTAATGCATATCCTTCACCATGATATAGTCTTGAAGGTACGATAAACTCTTTGGCACCTTCAGGTGTTGTTTTAACCAAGTACGGTGTTTCCATTTCTAAAAAGTTATGAGCTAATAAGGTTTGACGTATACTTTGAGTAATTTGACTACGTTTTAATAAATAGTTTTTCGAACTTGGTTTCCTTAAATCTAAATAACGATACTTCAAACGCACTTCCTCTGAGATGTTATCTTGATCGTTAATTGTTATAGGTGTGGTTAACGCCGTATTAAGAATTGTCAATTCATTTAATATAACCTCAATATCACCAGTCATCATACTAGGATTTTTGGATTCTCTTTCAACGACAACGCCTTGAACTTCAACAACAAATTCTGAACGAATTTGACTGGCACGTTCATAAAGCGGACTATCTGGTTTAACAACGAGTTGTGTAATGCCAAATTGGTCTCTTAAATCC
>JBAYTJ010000046.1:0-9742 GCA_041675665.1 Acholeplasma sp.
CTTGTCCATTGAACCACTTATGACACCACTTACAAATGAAATATCCATTATTAATTTAATGCCTCATAAATTGTTTTTTCATACTGTTTAGCTAAACTATCTAATACATTTTCTAGTGAGAAATTTAAATCAAATAACTTACCTACAAGCATAAATCCAGAATCAATGGATGCTGGTTCTTTGCTTAATTTTAATTGATAACCTTTACCGAGTGCCTCATTTAATAGATCCGCATCCACTAAATCACCTTTTTTAGTTGAAAGGATCTTTAAATACATATCATAATCTTTTTTGTTCACACGGATTTCTTCATCTTTTTCAATTTCTTGCGCTTGAATAGAGCGCACAACATAATCAAAATGCGCAGCTGGTTTTAAGTTTTTTAAGTCAGTTTTTAGTGCACTAAAAATAGACTCAATGAGTTGTTGCTTAGAAATAGCAACTTCATCACGTAGTGCCCGCTCGCCTTCTTGTTTGGCTTGTTTGACCATTTGGTCTGCTTTTTGTTGTTCTTTTTTTAGTTGTGCGTTTAAATCAACTTTAGCTTGTTCGATTAACTTAGTCTTTAAGTCAAGTGCTTCTTTTTCAGCTTGTTCATTGATTTGATCAATAATCACTTGGCCTTTTTGAATAATTTTTTCTTCTAATTTAGACATATGAACCTCTTTTAAGGTAACTGTGTCCACATTAAGATTGATACAAGTAATGCTAAAATCGCATATGTTTCAACTAATGCAGTCATCGTAATCCCGCGTGTAGATACTTCAGGTCTCTTACCTGTCATTAAAATTGAAGTTGCTGAAATCTTTCCTTGATAAATCCCTGAAATTAAACCAACAATCGCAATTGGTAATGCTGCCATAAAATACATTTGTCCTGTAACTTCAGGTAATGTGGTTAAACCACCTTCTAACCAGCCCATACGAACAAGTAATAATACTGCAACTAGAAATCCGTAGATCCCTTGTGTACCAGATAGCGCTTGTAAGACAAGTACTTTACCAAATAGCTCTGGTTTTTCACTTAAAACACCTGTTGCTGCTTTACCTGCAATAGCAACCCCGATAGCTGATCCTGCACCGGCTAAACCGATGGCTAGTACGACACCCAAAAGTGCCCATGTGATTCCGTCAAATTGTAAAAATACGAATGGCATATTAATTAATCTCCTTATTGTTTTCTTTAGTTTCTTTTAAATTGACTTGATAAACATATTTCAGTTGTAATTGAAGTGGTTCAAATAAATATCCGCCACCTTCATAAAACTTACCGTAAAACTCTAAATATTGTAAACGTCCAGCATGAACGTATGCAGAAAGCATTCCCATAACAAAATTGAATGTGTGCCCAATTAAGTAAATCACAATCCCAAACAGAATACCTAATACTGGAATACTACTCCAAACCATTTGAGCTAAAAGGTTCATTGTAAAAGCAATAACTGCTGTGGATAATGCCAGTGCCAATATTCTTGAATAACTCAAGATATCTGATAAATAACTTGTTGAACTGTAAAGTCCTGCAAATGCCGATGTAATCTTACCAGGAATTGTCTTTTGGTCTCTGCCACTAAATAATAAAATGAAAATCACACCAATAGCCATTAACACGTAAGATGTATATGTTAATAGGTTTTGAAAAAGTGATGGTAATTCAATAAAGTTACCAACGATGAATAAACTTAATCCAACAAGAATAAATATCCAAGAACCTGCATCACTTAAACCACCTAGCATATCCTTTTGTTTATAACTATTAATGAGTTTTAAAACCAAACCATGAATAATATGTATAACACCTAAAATAAGTGAAATAATTAACATTGGGATTGGATCACTAATCGGATCTAAGAGTGGTGTATAAAGTGTTGCACCAAACATTGAACCAAAGATGAATCCTGCAAACATCGCCGTAATACCGGTATAAAAGAATATATTCACTAAATCTTTCATTGCACCACGTAGTTTACCAAACTTTAATAAACTACCAAATGCGACCAACATCACGATACCATAACCAACATCACCCATCATAATACCAAAGATTAACCAATACCATAAACTCATTGATGGATTTGGGTCTACTTCATTGGATGCTGGTGGTGAAAACTGGTTTGTAATATATTCAAATGGTTTAACAAATCTATTATTCTTTAATGCCGTAGGTACAGATTCATCCGGTAGTGGATCACGCTGTTCTAATTCAAAAGCCAATCCTTTATCATTAAGTATCTGTTTTAAATCATCAACTTGATCACCACGGACCCATCCTTCTACATAGAGTGTATCTTGTGTATTAAGGAATGTAATTTGTTGTTTATTGTCTTTGCTTAAAAGTTGATCATGTAATAACTTTAATGCACTTAAGTCTTTACTAGACTTTACAAAGAATTCAACAATTGATTGCATTTGTTCTGTTACCGCGTCCATTTCCTTTGAAAAAGATGCAATCACTGCTTCATTTGTTGCTTCATATGGTTTGTTTGGTTGAATACTAAAGTTTAAAGATTCTAATATGTCACTTAACTGTTCACTTTGATCTTTATCTACTAAGATTGAAACATAATGATTATCACTGTCACTACTTAAAATTTCGACTTCAGCTTCTAATGTGTCCATTTGACCTTTAAATTTGTCATATTTATCAATAGGCATAAATCCTAAGGTAACACTTGTAAACCTTAAAGTGTCTAGTCGACCTTGACTAACACTTAAATTTTTATACGGTAAAAGATCCTTATATCTATCTTTTAAGGATTTATTGTTTTCTTCTAACTTATAATAAGTATTTTGCATATCTAATATATTTGAAGCAAGTTCAGATACATTTAAATCTATCTGATTAAAATCTGATTTGGTAACTATTGCATTGTTACCATTTGATTTTTTAAGATGTTTTTCAATGATTTCAATAGCTTTGCTGACACGCACTAAATCTTGTGATGGATTCACTGCTTGATAATGCTTCTTATCAGGCATAAAAAGTGCATGTGACTGCAGCTCATTTAAAATTTCTGATTTATCACTTTCTAGGAAAAATAACTTAACCTTTTGCATTGAGACAATCATTTTTTGATTACCTCATTTTTAAGCATTTCCAAATATTTAGATGTAACATCTTTATAATCGGTTTCTATTTTTTTGTGCAGTTTTGCTTTATCTGCGTCATTTTCTTTCAAAATTGCCTCAACTGCTTGTTTGGCATCATTGTGTATTTGATTTAAAGTTTTCTTTTGTTCTACTTTAAGTTCATCAATCACTTTTTTTGCCTCAAGTCGTGCATTTTCTAGTAATGCATCTTTAGCTTGTTTAGCTTTTGCAATATCATTTTCAACTTGATTTTCTAAGGCAATAATTGCTTCTAGTTTGCTCAAATGTCGCCCTCCTTATTTGAATGTGTCGTTTTGTTTTACATTTGTTTAATTATCTTGTCGTTATAAAAAACATATTAAATTATACATTTTTTTTTACCCACGAAATATTTTAACATGTTTTTTATGAAAATTATTACCATTTGGTATGTAATCCTACAATTGATGTAATTAATATCATAATATGATGCATATTATATATGACCAGCTCCAGATTTAGTGATTTGTTCCCTTAAATCACGTTCAAGTTTTGAGTAATCTACATTTTGCTTCTTTGACTTTTCTGATGCTTCTTTTTGTATACGTAAAACCAGTAATTTAGCTTCATCTTTAGTTCTTGATAGTTCAGCATTTAGTGAATATACACGTAACACATTATGCTTATAAACGACTGCTCCGCCTTGAACATACAAATAAAATTCCAAGTCCTTATAAACGAGTTTAATAAACTCATTGTTCAATGTCACAAGCGTTTGAATATGTTTATCCAAAATTGCGAACTCACCCGTGTTTTTCATGATGACTGCATAATCAATGGTTTCTTGATATTTCATGCCTTGTTGGACTATAACTTCTAATTTCATAGTGTTTTAGCCTTCTTGATTGCATCATCAATTGAACCAACCATTAAGAATGCTTCTTCGGGTAGGTTATCATGCTTACCTTCTAAAATTTCACGAAACCCTCGAATAGTTTCTAAAACTGGAACAAAACTACCAACTTGACCCGTAAATCGTTCAGCTACATGCATGTTTTGACTTAAGAAGTTTTGAATTCGTCTTGCACGGTGAACGACGAGTTTATCATCATCAGATAATTCATCCATACCCAATATCGCTATAATATCTAGTAGTTCATGATAACGTTGTAATATCCGTTGAACTTCTCTTGCAGTATCATAGTGGGTTTGACCAACCACTTGTGGTGTTAATGCTCTAGATGTTGATTGGAGTGGATCAATGGCTGGATATATACCCTCTTCTGTTAGTTTTCTTGAAAGCGCGGTGGTTGCATCTAAATGTGAAAAAACAGTTGCAGGTGCTGGATCTGTATAGTCGTCTGCTGGTACATAAACGGCTTGTATCGATGTAATAGATCCATACCTGGTTGATGTAATACGCTCTTGTAGTTTACCCATTTCAGTTGCAAGGGTTGGTTGATAACCAACCGCTGATGGCATACGTCCTAAGAGTGCTGAAATCTCTGAACCCGCTTGTATATATCTGTAAATATTATCGATAAATAACAAAACATCTTGTTTCTCACCATCTCTAAAATATTCTGCCAACGTTAGACCTGTTAGTGCAACCCTTAAGCGTGCACCAGGTGGTTCATTCATTTGTCCAAAAACTAGTGCTGTTTTGTCAAGTACACCAGAGTCTTTCATTTCATGATATAACTCATGTCCTTCACGAACACGTTCTCCAACGCCTGTAAATACAGATATCCCACCATGGTTGGTGGCAACATTATGTATCATTTCTTGGATCAATACTGTTTTACCAACACCCGCACCACCAAACAACCCAATCTTGCCACCTTTAATATATGGTGCGATAAGGTCTATGACTTTAATACCAGTTTCTAATATTTCTGTTTCTCCACCCAGTTCGTGAAACGCAGGTGGCAGTTTATGAATTGGCATATAACGCTTGGTTAATACATCACCAGCATCATCAATGGGTTGTCCTAATACATTTAACATACGCCCTAGAACTTTTTTACCAACAGGTACTTTAATTGGAGATAGTGTGCTTGAAACTTCCATCCCACGTTGGAGTCCATCAGTTGCTTCTAAGGCAATTGTACGGACGATGTGATTACCCAAATGTGCCGCGACTTCCAATGTTCTTTTATCTGTATCACTCATAATGACTACAAGTGCGTCATGAATATTGGGGAGTTCGTCAAAAAAAGAAACATCAACAACTGGTCCGACGATAGCTACTATTTTTCCTTTCATGATAACCTCCTTTTCATAATTTAGCATTTGAAATATCAAGTAACTCACCGGTGATTTTTTGTTGTCTAGCTTGGTGATATTTCAAATTCAATCTATCTAATGCATCCTTGGCATTATCTGTTGCATTTTTCATAGCTATAATTCTCGATGCGTACTCACTTAATTTTGCATCCACCAATAAACCATAAAGCCTGCTTTGTACATAAATCATTATTAAATCATTGATTGTATCTGTTTTAGAACCTTCATACATATAGGTATCATATGCTTTTTTGTTTACCTTTGTAGTTTTCATAGGTAAGAGCACTTCATTTTTAGGTACTTGAGACATACTATTTATAAACCGATTTGAAAATACCGATATCTCACCATATTGATTTTCTAAATATAATTGCATCATACTTCCCATATATTTATTCAGTATAGATTCATCAATATCATCATTGTTTAAAATAATTTCTTCATTTACAATATTTAACTTTTCCTTTTTAGCAAAACTATAAGCACGTCGCCCAATTGTTACAACAAAGATATCATTTTTGTCGAATGTCTCAATATGTGCTAGAAAACTTTTAAAGAGTTGTTGGTGATAACCACCGACAAGGCCCCTATCAGCTGATATGATAATAAAAAGTTTACGCATGGAACGTTTTTTAGTCTCAGCATATAAGTTTTTTGATTTTGCATTTAACGCTTCTGATAAAACATTATCAAATGCTGTTTTAAATATATTGTATTGCTTAAAAGCATTTTGTGCAGCAACAAGCTTAGAAGAGGCAATCTTATACATTGCATTGGTAATGGCAGCGGTCTTTTCAATAGATGCAATTCTAGATTTTAAGACTTGTAAATTGCCCATTTAAATAAATCTCCTCACATGATCTATAAATTTATTAATCTGCGCTTTATCTGTAATTGCTTTCGTAGATACAAGTTCTAAACGAATTTTTTTACCTAACTCGTTTAAGCTTAATCCTTGTTCAATTTCTGCCATCAAGCTTCTAATTTGCTTCATAGATAGATCATCCATAAAGCCATTTTCAAGTGCATAAAAGGTTATGATTTGACTTGGCATATCGATGAGTTCATGGATGTCTTGTTTTAAAATCTCCACTGTTTTACGTCCACGGTCTAAACGACGCTTTGAATTAGAATCCAAATCTGAACCAAACTGTGCAAAACTTTCTAGTTCTCTAAAATTAGCAAGGGAAATACGCAGTGTACCTGCAACAGATTTCATTGCATTCCACTGAGCACTACCACCCACACGTGAAACAGATAGTCCTGCATTAATTGCAGGTCGAACCCCTTGATAAAAGAGTTTTTGTTCTAAATATAATTGACCGTCTGTAATACTAATGATATTGGTTGGAATATAAGCACTAATATCACCGGCTTGAGTTTCAACAATCGGTAGTGCTGTCACAGATCCTCCACCATACTTTTCACCTAATTTACCGGCACGTTCAAGCAATCTTGAATGCAAGTAAAATACATCACCTGGATATGCTTCCCTGCCGCTAGGTCTTCTCATAAGTAATGAAAGTTCACGGTATGCAACAGCATGTTTGGATAAATCATCATATATAATGAGCACATCTTTACCTTGTTCCATAAAATACTCAGCAATGGATGCACCTGTATAGGGTGCAATATAAAGTAGCGTAGCTTCTTTAGATGCACCAGCATTTACAACAACGGTATAATCTAGTGCATCCTTTACTTGAAGTAAATTAACAAGATTAGCAATTGTTGAATCCTTTTGTCCAATCGCAACATAGATACAAATAACATCCTTGCCACGTTGATTTAAAATTGTATCTATAGCAATTGTTGATTTACCAGTTTGTCTATCACCAATAATCAATTCTCTTTGGCCTTTACCAATTGGTACTAAAGCATCAATAACTTTTATGCCTGTATGTAGGGGTTCGTTGATAAAACCACGATGCATTAAATCTTTAGCTGGTCGCTCAATCGGGTAATATGCACTTGGACTAAAGTTACCTTTTAAATCCAGTGGTACTCCTAAAGGATCAATGACACGACCTAAAAGATCATCACCTACAGGTATTTCAAATATCTTTTTAGTTGCACGTACATTATCACCTTCTTTAATAAGGTCTGTACGTCCAAACAAAATAATACCTACATGAAACTGTTCTAGATTAAAAACAAGTCCTTTTACATCGTGAGGTAATTCAACAAGTTCACCTATAATTGCTTGACTCAAACCATAAACACTTGCTATGCCGTCTGCAACACTTAAAACCTTACCAATGCTTTCTAATCGGACGTCTACTTTATAATCTTCAATTTGTTTTTGTATTAAAGAACTTATTTGGTCAATATCTATTTTTGCCATATAATCATCCTTTCTTAAGCGTTTTGGCGCATATCCTCTAATGCTTTTTTAAGTGAACGTTCTATGCTGCGCCCTTGATATGTCATACGAACACCTTGAATTAACTTCGGGTCAATATGTTGGTTAAACTCTATTGCTAATCCAGGTAGGTAATCTTGAATTTCTAGTTTTAATTGTTCTAAACGTATTTGACTTAAAGGTTTAGCTGAATACAATTGTACATAAGCTATTTTTTGATGTAGTCTAGATTTAATATTCCATTGCTCATATATTTCTTCATAAATACGTACCTGATGTTGACGTATAAGTAACATTAAAAAATTAATGAATAAGTCATTAAAGACACCGAGTTCATGTAACATATGATTTTTAACACGGTTACGTATCATTGGTGAGTCTAGTAAAACAATCCAATCTGGATGGTCTTTTGCAATTGCAACAAACGTTTCAAATTGTTCAATGACAGATTCAATTTTATCTTCTTTAAGCGCAAGTTTAAAAAGCGCATCAGAATAAATTGATGCGATCATAATTTATCATCAATCAGTTCATCAACAAGTTGGTCGATAGTTTCATCTGTAACTTCATGAGTAACAATCTTTTCTGCAACATCAAATGCAATTTTTTTAATATTTTCTTTGATTTTCTCATTTTGAAGTCTAAGTTCTTGTTGTACTTCGCGGTCTACTTGTTGAATACGACGTTTAGCCTCACTTCGAGCCTCACTAATAATACGCTCTTTTTCAAGTTGAGCCTCAGCCATTAAAGTATCTTTTAATTGACGTGTTTCTTTTCTCATATCTTCATATTCAGTTTGTAGTTCATATCTGATTTGAGCAACACGTTCACGTTCGTGTGCTGCATCATACAATTCTTTAGATAGTGCGGCCTGCCTAGCTTCTAAATAATTGGTAATTGGTTTCCATAAAAAGATACGTACAACAATAATTAATATAATTGTTGCTGCAATCTGCCATAAAACCAAATCCCAACGTTCAAAGATAGAATTTAACCCATCTTGAATCGCCTCAGATATTTGTTTGAATATATCCATAAGTTTGTCCTTTATTTACTAGATAATATAAATGCAATAATTAACGCATAAATACCAGAAGTTTCAATCATTGCTTGACCTAGGATCATTGTAACTGTAATTTTACCGCTCGCCTCAGGTTGACGACCAACTGCTTCAACCGCACGTGCGGCTGCTAAGCCTTGTCCAATACCAGCAAGTCCTGCTGCTAAAATTGCAATACCAGCTCCTAAATACGCTAAGCCATTCGCATAAAATTCATTTGGTACAATTTCCATTAGTTGAAAGATGTTTTGCATATCATATGCCTCCTTTAATTTCTAAATCGCTTGTTTCTACTTTATTTGATGAAAATACTGTTGTTAACAAGACAAATACAATGGTTTGAATGATGCCAAAGCCAATATCAAATATGGTATGAACAATAGGTCCGGTAATCACTGTAAATACGCCTGAAACTGAATAAATCAGTGCGATAACTGCAGCACCTGATGCCACGTTACCAAACAAGCGCATTGTCATTGAAATAAGTGGTGTTAAATCACTCATGATATTTAGTGGTACCATGACCGGTGAAAACCACCACATGGGACCCATTAATGTCTTAAAGTGTTTAATACCTCTAGACTTTAAACCAACAGCTTGAATCGTTAAGACACTAACAATTGAAAATGCGAGTGTCACGGTTGCATATTTGGTTGGTGTATCTAATAAAAACAAACCAGATACATTTGATAAAAAAATAAATATTGCTAAACTAAGAATAATTGGTGCTAAAAACTTCCAATGTTTACCAATATTATTTTTAGCATAGTTATTCATAAATTCTACAAACGAAATAATACCTGTAATAATTTTTCCTGGCTTTTGTCCAATCTTTAATTGATTGACCTTACGTCCTATTAGTATCGAAAAAATTGTTACAATCAAAACAATAATTAAACTAGACCAAATATAAAACGGTATGGTCACTAAATAGTTGACAATATCATGAATCAAGCACCACCACCA
>JBAYTJ010000047.1:0-9689 GCA_041675665.1 Acholeplasma sp.
AGTAGGATTTGAAGGTGCTATTACAGCACTTTCAAAGTCTTGAGTAATTGGATCTATTGATGATCCACCATCAGTATCAAATGTTAATGTATATTCATTAATCTCAAACTCTGCTGTTAATGTCATGTGTCTTGTTATTGGAGTATCAAAATCACATAAGTTCTCTTCTTCGTCAAACCATCCAAGGAATGTGTAGCCTTCTTTGATAGGGTCTATTAGTTCTGTTAATTTTTTATGTACCTCTAAAGCAACATCAATGCTATTATTTTCGTCTTCAATAAATTTAATATTATAAAGTTTTGTTTCAACATTTGTTAAAGTCAAATCAGTCCAAGTTATGTCATCAATCGTTACTCTATTTTCGATATGTATTTCTAAATCAACAGGTCCTGTATAATTTAAGTTTGTTAGATCGAATTGTGTTATTCCTTGACCATTTGTTAAATAAATGGTGTCACCTATCTTGATATTATTAATGTAAATGCTAAATGCACCATCGTTATCACTAAATGTTTTTTTATAGTTGAACATTAAATTACTTAGTCCACTTGGAAAAGTGGTTGATAAAATCCCACTTCTAATAGTAATTGCTTTACCATTAAGACTTTGATCCTCTCTCGCATCAGTAGCATTCCAAATTATTGAATTCCCGTCAATTTCCCTATTAGAATAGCTATTGTTATCTCCTAATGAACTAAAATCTTCATTATACTCCTGTGATAATTCATCCTCATATAAAAAGTGATTATTATCACTATAATATACTTCACCACTTGCTAACTTAGCATATGCTCTAAATGATTTATAACCTAAACTTGAAGGTATAGATCTTAAGAATTCATTTGTTAGTGGTACTAAGCCTTGTGACGGAATGACTTCAACATCTTCTGAATCTAGCGTTAATACTTCTTCATTCATTGATGCAAGTACGCCGTACTCTACAAAATCACCTTCTATATGTCCTAAAAATGATTGAGTATCAGGACTTATACCTGTCACATTAGATAAATAGACTACAGGATCAGTATTTGATGGTGCATCAAATACAGCATTTAATGTAACATCTTGTAGTGCTGAAAATGCATAGTTTGCATTTTTAGATACAACTTGTCCATCTTCATCTGCCCAGTAACTAAAGTTACCAGCATTAGGTGTTAATGTAACAACATCATTATATTGTACAACTTCAAGATCTTTTGTACCACCTGTGATAGTTACGTTAATAGATGTTTGGTTAGTTCTTGAATATTTTGCTACAAAGACTGTATCTTCTGAAATTTGTGATACATCATAACCATCAAATGCATAACCTGGTTTTGATGGTGAACTCATACCAACCGTACTTGGTGTAAATGCACCACTATTATACTTAACATCAATCAGTTCACCATTGGTGTCAACAAATGCTGCAACGACATCTGATGCATTATCTTTCAGTACCACTGATAGATTAGTTGAACCAGAAATCATAAACAATGCTTCTTCATCTGTTTCCATTTGTCCATTATAGACATAAAAAGCAAATTCTTTCCCATCTTTTACCCCAGTTAAATCAACACTGAGTTCTTGACCAAAATTCATTGATGGTAAAGTTTGATTTACTCTGTTACCATGCCCTTCACCTTTAACAACACTTAATTTAAAGTCGTGTTGCACTGATCCGCCTGCAAATACACTTGGTGCAGCATGCATGCTCACAAATAGTAAAGAGAAAAAGGCTAAAAACAATATACTTATTTTCTTCATACTATTGACCTCCCCACATTTGTTCCCATAAGCCAACACCTTGAGTGCCAGCACTTGTTGCTATTGAGTCTTGCATAGAAAATTTGACAACCTCTAATACTGGGCTATCATACATTTTCTTTACTGACTTTGTCTTTTTCATATGCAATTCATTCTCCCCATCTTTTTTTTATTTTTAATAACCATATTTCAAAAATTAGTATACTATATAAGTTAATCCAAATTAAGTGTCTATTCTTATTCTTTACCATGATTTTACATAATCATGTGATAACTTTATATAATTAATAAAAAAGACCATACAAAAAAATATTTGTCTGATCTACATAAACATCCAATAATGCTTAATTTGTTGTTGTCCAAATTTACTGTTCATCCCCAATAAACATCCCCTTAAATTTTAATTCAATTTTAAATAACAGTTTATTATATTAAATATGTATATATTAATCAAGTAAAATGGTAAATCGTTACCACATTTTCTAAATAACGTCAAATAACAACATCCCAACTTTATACAAAAACATGTGACCTATCAAGGTCACATGTCTGTTATTTCGGTTTATTTAGTTTTCTATGATTTCATTTTTAATCAATAAGTCAACAAACATTTCAACATCTTTTCTAGCTGTTTTAAGATCAACTTCATATGCATCCATCACCTTATTAACTAGTTGTTCAATACTCGCAGGTTCTTTTAAACTTTCAAATAAGAACTTGCCTGTATCGTTTAATGTAATCATACCGTGAAACTTAACCGCCTCACGACCAATAGGTACAACAATATGTTGTCCTGCAACTGATTTTAATATGTATTCTTTTTTAATCTTCATTGATGGCTCCCCTATTTTGATATGTATATAGGATACTTGTAAAAGACATCGTCTTTTTCAAATATCACAGTAAACTCTAATCTTTCTTGCGTACGCACGGTTGCATACGTTTCAAGTAAATAATCCATATATATTGTTAATACACCTGAATCATAATCATAATTTGTATCTGTTATACTATATCCTTCGACTTTAACAAAGACATAATCAAATGTGTCAAAACCAAATATAACGTTATCCTTAAAGTTAGTAACTTGATTTTGTCCAGTGTAACTATATGGCGTATCTAAGTAATTCAGTTCAACAGATACTTCATGATCACCTAAGTTGGTACGAACAACAAATGTAACAACCATATTTTTACTTGCTTCATCATCTTTTAATAACTTTGTTAAGTAATTCATATAACTGGTACTAAAGTATATGGTGTTATTAAACGCATAAAAGTCTCTACGTTCTAATAATTCCTCAATTTCTATCATACGTTCTTCTTCAATAAGTGTTTCAACCACTTCAATATAGTTTAAGCCTGGGGCATTATAACTATATAATGGTAACTCAAATTTTGAGTTTAGACTATATTGATAGTTATGTGATGTATCTAACCTGTCAGATTTTTCAACTGTAAGTGTCGTTATTGGTGAAAAATCTGATTCATTATATTGATCACTTCTTGCTTTAATACGAATATCATATGTACCTGGTTCTAAATATGGTGGTAGGTCTGCTTTAGAGTTAAAGACAACACCATTAATCTCTACATCATAACTTGCTGCATCCGTATCTTTTGTGAATGCTACTTGATTATTTGATATTCTAATATCTTCTGGATAATTTAAAAATCTAACTTTAAAAATTAAGGCATCTGAAAATAAAGAATCAGCAACAGTATCTAAACTGCTGATTGCTTGTATACGTACACGGTATTCCCCGTCTAGAGTAAAGGTATATGTGGTGTCATTTATTTCAGTATTATCTCCATTAATACTTAAAATATATGACTGGGCACCTTCAACCGCGTCAAACGATAATATGTTACGTTCTATGTTAATGTTCGTTGGTACATTTAGTCTAAATGCGTTATCTTGTGGCATTGCTGCACAAGATACCAGTATAACTAGAAAAAATGCAATGATAATTCCTATACCCGCTTTTTTCATATATTCTCCCTGTGTGAATAACATTTTACCATTAAACCGGTTTATTTTTAAAGTAATATAGTAAGTTTTTTGTAATAAAAACCCATGAAAATGGTTTTTAAGCATTTTCATGGGTCTACTTATATTAATATTTTAATAGGAAATTATGCACTCCACAGCACATGAACAAGCTCTGGATGGTCAATAAATGGATTTCTATTATCTTGTTCACTATAGATAACTTCATTTCTGTTTCTTTCAAAGTCATCCACTGGATCTTCAATATGCCAATTTACAAGTTCACTGGTTATACCCATTGTGCCTAAGTTTAAATGTGGGTAGCGTGTGACCATGTAAAATAAGATTCTTGCGATATCACCTTTATCTTCATCACCAGGAAACCAACCACCTGGCACTAACCCGTAGTTACTATCTACAGAGTCTCTAAATGAATAATTACTTCTGGCTGAATTAATGCCATTATCTGCAGGTTTAAGGTTATGTAAGTCTGCTTTTTCATGACTTGTACCCAAGAATGATTGTGGCCATGTATGTTCTCTATTCCATGTGGTGCCACCATCCCATTGTCCACTAACAGATGCTCTATTATAAACTAAGATGACATTGTTCGAGTTATTCGGGTCTCTATCAGATATATTTAAAATATATCTAGCTGCATCATAGGATCTATACGTATAATTAGAAATAATTTTTGTCAGTTCAATTTGAATTTGTACGCCCGTTTTACCGGTTAACGATTCATAGTAACCGGTATAAACATTACTTGAACCTTGAATAATTAGACTAAAGGTTTTAGTTTCTAATACATGACCATTAAATGTTAATGTATACGTTAGTGTAACATTGGTATCATCTTCTAGTGGACTTACTTGTCCATTGTTTGATAATACAGTTTCATTTGATGAAACATAATTAACACTCGCTCCAAAAAGGAGATCTTGATTTCTTAATAAACTTAAATTACCTATAACTGTACCTGAAAATTGTGGTATGTTTACGTTTGCTTGTATTACTTCTAAGACTTCTTGTTCATCCACTTCAGATTCGATTTTTATTTGATCAGGTGATGTTAATAATACATGACTATTAGAACCAATCGTTCTTACAACACCAGTTACACCAACACCTAAACCAAAGCTTAAATTACGTAACTTAGTTTGAATTTCTGATTTTAAACTTTCAACCATTAAATCAGGTATAACTAATTGTAGCGGACCATTTAAGGTTTCTAATGTATAGGATGTATGAATAAATGTATGTGTTTCATTTACTAAACCATAGACGGCTACAAGTTTATTTGTATAACTGGATAGGTTATTTGAATTGACCGTATCAATAATAATCTCATCAATACCTGTAACAGCAACATCACGTACATCATTAATGATTGGTTGATTACCAGAGATATCTTTAGAACCTCTAACAACAACACTTTGCCCAAAAGAAATGAACTCTAAAAAGCTTACAGGCGCTTCAACTCTAATACCCGTTTGATGATCTTCAATATAGAAAATCACTTGATTTTCTGTTTCATAGATTGCGGTAATTGTACCACTTGTCTTAACGTGCGTATCTAGTGCGCTTGAAGCTGCTGCTTGAATTGTCAGCATTGGTTCATCAACAACAGTAACCATAACAGTTATTTCAGTACTATTGCCTGCACTATCTTCTGCATAATAAGTTAAATCATATGTACCTTCAACACTTAAATTGACATCTGATGCATCAAATGTCACTTCAACATCTGTATCAATATTGTCAGTTGCATAAACGCCACTTAAATAATTTGGATTGCTTATATCTAAATCTAAAAAGATATCTTTAGCACCTACAATAACGGGTGCTTGGCTATCTTCTAATCTTAATACAGTAATATTAAAGAACTTAAAGCGTTCGGCATCATCTATTTTAAGTTGTGCTGTTAAAACAATCACTGTATCCACTGCTTGTCTTGTTACAACACCGGAACTTGAGATAACATCCTCATTTTCAGATGTCCATGTAATTTCTAAATTACTAACACCCGCTATGGTTGTTGGTAATGTAACATCTTGTGTCACACTATCTATTGTATCTGGTGCAGTAAATTCAACTTCCAATGCGTTATAAGCACGAACAATAGGATCTACTTTTGCCTCAGGGGTACATCCAATGATTAATAAACTAAATAATATGAATGTCATGAGTATTGCTATTTTTTTAAACATGTACGATACTTCCTTTATTTATATTTCGGCTCGTCTATTATATAACATTTAAACAGGATTTAACACCCTATAAAAATATTTGGGCACTAAATTTAAGTGCCCAAACGATTTGTTTAATGATTAATTGAACATAACATCCACTAATTCTGGGTGATCAATAAAAGGATTTCTATTACTTTGAATATTATAGATTTTACCATTTCTTGAAAGTTCAAAATCAGATACTGGATCTTCTTCATGCCATGTTAAGAACATATCTAAATTACCAACTAAGTTTAAACTTAGCCCATATCTTACAGATATATATAAAACGATACGTGCAACATCACCAACATGCTCCATACCTGGATAGAATGTAGAACCAATTTTTTCATAAGATGTTTGTTTCACTTGATTTGTAAATGGATAATTTGAGCGTGAAGAGTTGACACTCACAACTGCTGCACGTAAATTATGTAAATCATAATCTGGTGCAGAACCTAACTTAGAGTTTGGCCAAACGTGTTCTCTATTACCGTATGAACCAAAACCAGTGTAAATATTATAGTTTTGACCATTATAATTATCTACTGTTTTGACTTGACTGGTCGAACCAGTAGCATGCCCTGTATTTCTAATTAAACTTCTTAATGCATCTTCAAGTGCTTGACCTGACTTGTTTGAAAGGGATGCATAATATCCATCATAACTATTTAACGATGCAATCGTTAAATTAAATGTATGGGTCTTAACGACTTCACCATCATATAAAATAGTATAGGTTAATGTCACATTTACATCATTTTCTGACTGGTAAACAACACCTAAATTGCTTAAAGCTGACTCATTTGAACTCACCCAAGAAATGACTGCACCAAATAATAGTTCACTGCTTTTTGTTAAATTAATATCTTCTGAAATAAAACCACTTAAATTTGGAATTGATAAGTTATCTTTAATGATGTCTGCAACATCATTAAAGTAAACTGAATCAGCAACTTCTACTTCACTTGAATTTGTGATGTATAAGTAATGTGTATTACCCATACGAATCACTGGTGCTGTTGTTGTAACTTCTAATCCTGGATCTAGATTTGCTAGTTTATTTTGAATAGCTTGTTTGATTGCCGGATCTAAATCACTTGGTATTAATATATTAAACTTGCCTGATAATGTAACAAATTCGAAATTTGTTTCTGTATTGGCATAGCTTTTTGTAATTAAGCCAGATACAGTAACCAGTTTGGCAGGATTTAAACTCAGTTCATCTGCTGTAATCAAACTTGGTATAACACTATGTGTTCCAATTTTTTTAAGCCCACGTACTTGGTCTAATATAATAAAGTTTTGGTCAACATTTTTAGATGCTTTGACTTCAATCATATCGCCTACATTAAAACTTAGTGCAAGTGATTTAGGTGCCTGGATTAAAATTGCTGCACTGTCATCTTCAATGAATATAAAACTGTAGGTTGCATTATGATATATCGATGTAATTGTACCAACTGTTTTAGCATAATCATTATTACTTAAACTTCTAACTGATTCAATCGAGATTGGATCACCTTCACCAATATTTAAATCAAACACTTTATTATAACTAAAGCCACCATTTTTAATAGTTGCTGATACTAAGACGTTTACACGGCCAGTTTCAGGTACTGTAATTTGTCCTGTATTTAAGTTCACATAACTATTTGCAGTATTTTCACTATCTACAAACTTCCAAGTAATATCACTACCACGTATACCTTTTGATTTAAAGTCTACAATCATATCATCAATGAAAGATGTTTGAATATTTAAAGTATCCTTATCAAACTCAGCGTTTTGTTGTTCAATTGGTTTTTGATTTATTGGTGCTGATACCCATGTTAAATCATCAATTGTTAACTGTGCTCTACTACCACCCGGACTCAATGGTTTGATTTCAAGTGTGAATTCACCAGTAACTGGGGTATCTAGTTCATGTGTAAATGTTTCATTCAATGTACCTGCTCTAAATTGCCCAATTAAATTTGAATTGATAAACACACCATAATCTTGTGTATTACCGAATGGTTGTTTATGTTTTAACGATAGTGATTGAATACCATCTTCAATGGTTGCTCTAATGAAGGACTGATCATCTGCTGAACCACCAAATGTAATGGCATCACCATTTAAACTTTGATCACCTCTAGCTCCACCATAAAACCATTTAATATTATTAATACCCGTAAATGAACCATCAATATAACTGCTACCTGTTAAAGAAAGATTTTCAAATGTTTCTACATAGGTTACTGCATCATCACCAATGGCTTGATCAAAAACATAGACTTGTACAATAACTGTTTGAACATTACCTGCACTATCTTGTGCTGTATAAATTAAATCATAGTTACCAGCTTGTGCTAGATTGACTTCGCTATCATCAAAAGAGACAACAACAGTTTGATCGACATCATCTGTAGCATATACGCCTTCTAAATATAGTGGGGTTGGATCGCCCATTGTATACTCAAAATCATGTGTTCCTATGATGACCGGTTTTGTTGTATCTACTTCAACAGCTGCTTCTAAAACAACAACTGTAACTGTAACCGTTACTGAATTATTTGAACTATCGGTTGCTGTATATACTAAATCATAGCTACCTGCCTTATTTAAATCAACAGCACTATCATCTACTGTAACATCAACAGCACCATCAACATCATCAACAGCCAAAACATCTGCTAGCCAGTTTGGTGCATCCGCACCGAATGCTAGTTCAAAGTCTTTTGTACCAGTAATTACTGGTGCAATCGTATCTTCATCGATTACTTCTGTAAACTTTAAGACAACTAAATGGAAATATACATATTTTGTATCCTCAAAATATTTAACTTTGGCTGTTAGCGTTACATCAACATCGGTTGATTGTTGATGTACACGGCCAATATTGCCATCTATTTCAATATAGTCTTGGTTTGATGTGATCCATGATATATCTAATCCATCAATACCTGCTATACTTGTAACTAATGTGACATCTTTTGTAACACCTAAAATATCATCATCTGTGTCATAACCAATTTCAATTTGGTTAAGCATTTCATTTGTCACAATATTTACTACGGGCTCATCTTGACAAGCTTGTAATACAAACATTGAAACCATCAAAACCATTACAATAAATAATTTTCTCATGCGCTATACTTACTCCTAGTCATTTTTGCTGCAACATTCTACTATACCGAAATACTTATAAGAATACAAGCAAAATATAAACTTTATTAATTATTATCGCTATAACGAAAATATCAAAACAAAAAGGGTCACACTAATTTTAGTGTGACCCTTGAATAATGCTATTCGTTATAGATTGCTTTTTTTATTGATTTGACAGCTGATGTTGATAAACTTGCATCTAACAAGTAAATTGGAATATCCTGTATAATTTGATCAAAGTGCGATAGCGCTTGATCCCATAAAGCTTCTTCACTTGGTCTTAAGGTATTTGTCATTAGATGTTTTAATGCATCTTTTTCATTCAGTATCTCTACATTATCTGTTATACCTTGTTTTAGAAAGACAATCGCCTTTAATGGTTTTTTATCATTTGAGTTCGAAGAGTACTGTCCGCTAAATGGTGCACCATAGACATAAATACCGTCTTTAGTAACCTCTAATAATGGTTTATCATCATTAACCCAAGTCACATCATCTTTAAATAAATGTTTCCACATTCTGGCGTGTGTTGATTTACCCGTTCCACTTGGTGCTGAAAATAAGATGAC
>JBAYTJ010000048.1:0-9504 GCA_041675665.1 Acholeplasma sp.
CCACCGAGTGTTTCAATACCTAGTGATAATGGTGTAACGTCTAATAGTAGTACGTCCTTAACATCACCCGCTAAAACGGCACCTTGGATTGCTGCACCCATTGCAACAACTTCATCAGGGTTCACAGATCTATTTGGTTCTTTACCAAATTCTTTAGTGACTAATTCTTGTACAGCTGGAATTCTTGTTGAACCACCAACTAATAAGATTTGATCAATATCTGAATTTGTTAATTTTGCATCAGCAAGTGCACGGCGAACTGATTTTAATGTTTGATCAACTAAGTCTTTAGTTAATTCATTAAATTTCGCACGTGATAAATTGTATTCAAAGTGCAATGGACCAGCAGTACCCATTGTAATAAATGGTAATGAAATTGAACTTGATGTTACACCAGATAATTCTTTTTTAGCTTTTTCTGCTGCATCACGTAGACGTTGTAACGCCATTTTATCTTTAAGTAAGTCAATACCATGCTCTTTTTTAAATTCTGCTGCTAAGAATTCATAAATTCTGTGGTCGAAGTCATCACCACCTAATTTATTATCACCTGATGTTGAGACAACTTCAAATGTACCATCTGCTAAGTGTAGGATAGATACGTCAAATGTACCACCACCTAAGTCAAAGACTAAGACAGTTTGTTCTTTTTCTGTTTTATCAATACCATAAGCAAGTGCTGATGCAGTTGGTTCGTTAATGATACGTTTAACATTTAACCCTGCAATTTTACCAGCATCTTTAGTTGCTTGACGTTCAGCGTCATTGAAGTATGCAGGCACAGTAATAACTGCATCTGTAACTGTTGCGCCTAAATAATCTTCTGCTGTTTTCTTTAAATTTTGTAGAATATATGCAGAAATTTGTTGAGGTGTATATTCTTTACCTGCTGCTTTAACTCTATATTTCGCATCACCCATGTGACGTTTAATACTATATACTGTATCAGGGTTTGTAATGAGTTGACGTTTTGCAACTTCACCTACTAAGATTTCATCACCTTTAAATGCAACAATACTTGGGGTTGTACGCCCGCCTTCAGCATTTGGAATAACTTTTGCTTCATTTCCTTCCATAACTGATACAACTGAGTTTGTAGTTCCTAGGTCAATACCTATAATTTTATTTGTCTTCGCCATTTTCTTCACTCCATTCATTTATTTTTACCATGGCCGGTCTTAATACTCTATCTTTGAAATAATATCCATTTTGTAATACTTCTAATATTGTTCCGTTTGGTTTTTCTTTATTACTTTCTTTTTCAATTGCATGATGCACTTTAGCATCAAACATTTGTCCTTCAGATTTAATTTGAACAACACCTTCTTTTTCTAAGACGTCTTTAAACTGATCTCTAATCATTTTAAAACCTATGAGGAAGTTGCTAAGTAATTCATTATCTGTAGGAAACTCTACAATTTTTGAAAATTGTTCATAAGGTGTTAATAACTCTGTAGCAAATCCACTGGCTGCATATTTTCTATCTGTTACCTTTTCTGCTTGAATACGTTTCTTGAAGTTTTCAGCTTCCGCTAAGGTTCTTAAATATTTATCATTTAAGGATTTAATTTCTGCTTCAAGTGATTCAATTTTCAATTGTTGTTTCGATTTTTTTTCTTTTTTCGACGCTTTTGTTTCTGTGGATTCAGTCTCATCAACATGAACTGTCTCTTTTTCTTTTTCTGCCATCTTCTTAAGTCTCCTTATTATTGTCTTTATATAATTTTGCTAAATTAGCTGCAATATACTCTAAGAGCGGGATCACCTTTTGATAGGACATTCTCGATGGTCCTACAAGGGCAATTGTTCCTCTTTGTTCATTATCTATATGATATGGGATTGAGATTACTGTCATTTGATTAAATGGCTTTATTTCCATTTCCGAACCAAACCTGACGCTTATACCATCTTCCGTACCAATTAATTTTATGATTTCTCTACGATCCATCATATCAATAAATCGTTTCATATGCGCAACATTACTAAATTCGGGTTGTTCGAATGCATTTGTCATACCTGATAGGTAAAAGGAATCGGATGCAAACTTTGAAAATGCTTCAATGAATGAATCAATAATTTGACTTTGGTAGCTCATAAACTGATTGAGTTCAGAAATTGCATATTCTTCTTTTAATATCTTAAGTGCATCTTCTAACGTTCTATTCTTTAACAAATCATCTAAGGTTTGAATAACTTCTTTAATATCATTCATGCTCATATCTTCTGAAATATGTATTTGTTGATGTTGAACATGACCTCTGTCTGTTACGATTAACATGACTGCATCCTTAAGTCCTAAAGGTACCATCTCAATACGTTTTATATGCGACTGTAAAATATCAGGACCTACTGCAACAGCTGTATAATTAGTTAAATCCGTGAGTAGTTTCAAGGCTTCTTTAATTGTATGTTCTCTACCCATTGCCTTTTTACTAAATACTTCATCAATGAGTGGAAACACATCAGCAATATTAGAATCCCTGGTAACCAAGTGTTCAATATAGTATTTATAGCCACGTTCAGAAGGTACACGACCTGATGATGTATGTGTTTTTTCTAAATAACCTAGGTCTTCTAAAACAGCCATATCATATCTTAATGTAGCTGATGAATAGCTTAAGTACGGTAAATCCATTAATGCTTTAGATCCTACCGGTTCTCCTGTTTCAGAAAACATGTCTATGATTGCTTTTAAGATAAGTTTTTGTCTTGAAGATATCATCCATTTCACCCTTTTAGCACTCTTTTTAGTATAGTGCCAACATCATTGTATAATAAAAAAATAGCACTGTCAAGATTTATGTGCTGAAATTACATTTTTTACTTTTTTCTGATATGCACATACACACAATATAGTTATGTTTATGTTATAATTTAACACGAGGTAAATGAATATGCAAATTTTATGGATTATAATAGCTATAATATCTTCCTACTTAATTGGTGCAATCCCATTTGGATATATTATACCTAAGATATTTAAAGGTATCGATATACGTGAACACGGTAGTAAAAATGTTGGTTCTACAAATGTCACGCGTGTGCTTGGTATCAAATATGGTGTTTCAACATTTTTATTAGATTGTTTTAAAGGTGCATTACCAATCATAATTATTCGCTATATGTTAGGTAACCCTGATCTTTACTTAATCTTTGATACGTATGATATTTCAATATTATACGGTGCATTTGCAGCCATTGGTCACATTAAATCAATTTACATTGGATTTAAAGGTGGCAAAGCTGTTGCAACTGGTGTAGGTGCTGTAATTGCTATTAACCCTATTATCGGTTTATCTGGTATCGCAATGTTCTTTATTGTAGCATTTACGACAAAATATGTGTCTGTCGGCTCTGTTGTAGCATCCTTTTTTGTAGCCGTTATGTTGTGGATTGGTATACTCATTAAAGAAATATGGATTCCCGTACCCAACTTAGTTATTTCATATCAGTCTCAAATAGTGAACTTAATTGCGATCTCATTAATCGTCCTTCTTATTATATATATGCATAAGAAAAACTTCATTAGATTGATGAATGGTACTGAAAATAAGATTGGTCAAAAGAAATCAAAACAAGTCAATAAGTAAATCAAAAGACTATAGACACTTAATAAATTAAGTGTCTTTTTTTATTATTATTTAATTAATGTTATTTTATTGACAATAGTGTATGTCATACAGTATAATATAGACAAAGGAGATAGGCTATGGACCAAATACTAAACAACTTAATTGCAGAATTAAAACGAGGCACACTGATACTATTTGTATTAAGTGCTTTAACAGAGCGTCAATATGGTTATTCATTGTTATCACAGCTCGAATCTCAAAACATATCTATTGAAGCTGGTACGCTCTATCCTTTACTACGCCGATTAGAGGAACAAGGTTTATTAGAGTCCTCTTGGGATACAACAGATTCAAGACCAAGAAAGTACTACAAAATTAACCAAGATGGCAAACACATTTTAGATAAACTAAAAAACGAATGGCTCGACATTCAAAATCAGATGAAAACACTATTTAAGGAGAATAACTCGTATGAATAAAACTATTGAAAAATATATCTATTCCGTAACAAGACGGTGCCCTGAAGATAAAAGAGATGAAATTAGTAAAGAACTAGAATCTAACATTATGGATATGCTTCAAAACGATCCAAATTATACAGAAGATGACATTGAAACGGTATTGCATAAACTTGGTCACCCAATAGATGTAGCTTATCAATATCAAACAACGAATCAACATGTTGTTGATCCGAGATTTTACCAGGACTTTAAATTATTCGTTAAAGTTGGTTTAATTTTCTCATCAATGCTTGCAGTTGTTGTTGGTATAATTACGAGTTTAACTGAAATGGATGTTAATCAACCAGGGTCAATTTTCGGGTCTTTAATTAGTCACATATTAAGTAATTTATCAACCTTTGGTTTGAGTGTGTTTGCTTTAATCACTTTAGCATTTTGGTCTTATAAATTACCGAAGGTTAAAGCTAATATCGATGAAAAATTAAAAAACTGGAAAGTATCTGATTTAATTGATGTACCTAAGTTTGATGTGACACCTGATGTAAAATCTAGAGTAAAAATTCTTGTTGAGATGATATTTGTAGCTATTATACTCATTACTTCAGGTACGTTATTTTTACTATTTTATGAAACAGTCTTTATTCTAAATATTAATGGCGTAACATCACAGTTTTTAAATAGTGCTTATAAAGGTGTATTTACATTCTTTATTATCTCTAGCATAACCATTACAATGCTTAACTACTTATACCGCTTCTACGCGGGTAGGGAAACCTTTTACACATTACTAACAAGTACATTTACAGAATTTTATGGTGCAATCTTTGTTGTCATCATCCTGCTTCTACCAGAGCTTGTGTTGATTCAAAACTATCAAATGCTTGCAGACTATTTTAATACAAGTTTAGTGAACGTAACAAATATAGCAACAATCATTACCTATTCAACCATCGCAATCATTTTGCTCACAAGCTTTATATACTATTTCATACGGTGGATTAAATACTTAAAAAACAGAAATTTCAAACGATAATATCCCATAAAAAGGCATGTTCCATGTCTTTTTTTGTGTCCTCGTCCCATTATGACATATTTATGCTATAATCTTTTTTGTGAGTGTAAAAATATGAAAAAATTTATGATATTTTATTTAATAATATTCTTTATACAAGGCATTGTAACAAATACCCATCATCCTTTAATGCCATACTATGTCAATGATATAGGATTACCAAACTATATGTTTGGATTTTTCTTTTCTTTTATGAATTTAGGCATGATGTTTGGTGGTCCATTTTGGGGTAATTTGGCTGATCAAAACAAGAAAAAAGTTAGTTTGATTATTGGCATATTAATATATGCAACCATGCAGCTATTATTTGGTATGGGTCATGTTTTTGATCAGTGGTCCCTAAGTGTCTTTAGATTTATTAGTGGTTTTGGTATGTCTGCAGCATTTACCATTCTTGTTGGAGATATGATCGTTGCATCAGATAGAGATAAAAGGGCCAAAAACATTGCTTTTGGTGTTGCTGCTGTTGGCTTAGGTGGAGCAATAGGTCAATTCTTGGGTGGTTTTATTCATACAAATACATTCTTTATACAATATTTTAGAACTGATATATTCTTTAATGCATTCCTTGCTCAAGCTGTAGGTGTTAGTGTGTTTGCTTTAGTCATCGCAATATGGTTTAAACCGAACAAGGTTGAAGTAGATCCTAATAGGAAGCGTACACAATTTTGGGAAGGTTTTAAAGAGATTAGAAATATCAAACCAGAGTTACTTTACTTTTTGATTGCATTAACATTTATTACAATTGCAGCAACCAATGTAGAAAAATACTTAGATGTATACTTTAATGATTTAGGCCTATTAGCAAATGAGCTCGGTAATTTTAAAATGGTTGCTGGTATTGTATCATTGTTAGCAGGCATAATATTGGTCCCGTTATTCATGCGTATCAAGCACCGCCTAAAACTTATTAGCATCTTCCAAATCATTAGTGCAATCCTCGTACTTATCTTATTCAGAGTCAGTGAATCTCAATTCTTAATATATTTATACACGATGTATATGGTCTATATTGCTATTAAAGCAATTTTTGCACCACTAGAGCAAGATCATATTTCTAAGTTTTCAGGCAATCATAATGTAGCTACAACACTTGGTATTAGACAATCATTCTTCTCTATTGGTACAATTATAGGCCCAATATTTGGTGCATTTATTTATGATCATGATCCACAATTACTATTTGACAGTTCCGTTGTATTCTTTATGTTATCACTTATACTAATTTACATCAGTAACCACCATAGAAAAAAAGATATAATCCTTGAATCAGTTCAAATTTAAACATTAAAAAAAGTTGTTCTAACAGTTATGTTAGGACAACTTTTTTAATACTATTTATGATTATCAAGCCATTTAGTTATTTCTACTAACACTTCTTCAGTGACTGTATCATCATTCAAATTATGATAACCACCTTCAATTATAATAAGTTTTTTATCTTTAATTGTTAGGGCTTCATAGAAACTTTCGGACATTTTTGGTGCAACCAATTGATCATCAGATCCATGCATAATGAGTATGGGTTTAGTTATGTTGTTAATATTCTTTTCTATATATTTTGTGCCTATTTTTAATGTTTGAATAATTAATCTGAAAGTAAAGTTTTTCAATGCATAAGGATCAACATTATCAGATGGTGGAAAATGTGATAATCTATCATCAGAAAAATCAGTTTTAATTCTTAAGAATCCAAATAACCAAGATGGTAATATACCAAATACGCCTAATTTCTGCGAGTTGCTTGGACTTGCAAGAATAATCGCTCCATCAAAATTATCATACAATGTCGCATATAGTTTAGTAATAATGCCACCCATTGAATGTCCAATTAAGTATATCGGTAATTTATGTTCTGCTTTAGCATGCTCAACCATCTCATAAAGATCTGATGTGAATTGAAAAACGCTTTTTACATCGCCACGTTTACCTTGAGACTTACCATGTCCACGAACATCATACAAAATAACAGAATAACCTGATTGGTTCAGTGCTTCTGCCATTTTTCTATAGTATATTGAATGTAGTGCAATGCCATGAGTAATGATGACAACGCCTTTTGGTTTTTCTACATTATGAAATTCTGAATAAATTAATACTTGGTTAATCAACATTTACATCACCTTATTTCAAGTACGGAATTACTTCCTTTTTCATGTACCCAATAAAGTGCAAACTACCCGTTACTAAAATAACGTCATCTTCTTTTTTGTTCTGGATTAAATTGTTTAAAGCTTTTTTAGGATTCAATTCAAAATTATAGGGAAGAAAATCTAAGTTTTTATAACGAGGATCCGAAAAAGCAGTCAAAGTGATAGTTTTTGCAATTTTTTTAAGTTCATCTAGCATCAATTTTGGCTCTTTATCAGATAGCGCACTGAAAAGTACATGTACATTATACACTTTATAGATTGATTTTAGTGAAAAAATGACTTGACGAATTGCATGCAAATTATGTGCACCATCAATTATAACGCCAGGTAACACTGTTTCTAATCGTCCAGGATAGTTAGTGCTTGATAGTCCCTGTTGAATATTGTCATAAGAAATGTCTGGATATAAATACTTTACAACATCTATAGCAAGCGCAGCATTCGTATTTTGAAAGTTACCTAACAATGATAGTTCGTACTTGTTATTCTTATAAGAAATAATATGAGGTACTTCAGAGATTGTCATTACACTTTCTTTATCTACAAAGTATACGCTAGCTTTTTTTGCATCTACATAGTCTATAACTATTGGGTATAATGATCGATCAATACTTGTAATTAAATGTCCTTTATGTTTTACAATACCTAATTTATTTTCTGCTATAGCCTCATAAGTGTTACCTAATTGTTTCATATGGTCCATACCAACATTTGTTATAACTGAAACGTCATAATTCAGTATGTTTGTGGCATCAAGTAATCCACCAATACCAACTTCCATGACTATAACATCAACTTGCTTTTCATGAAAATAAATTAACGCCATTAATGTCATTAACTCAAAAAATGACAGGGTTTGTCCTGACTTTGATTGATATAGTTCATTAACATCATGAACATGATTAATTGCAATTAACAGATCATCATCTGGGATATCTTGACCATTTAACTTAATTCGTTCATTAAACTTAACTAAATAAGGTGATATAAATGTACCTACATTTAATCCCGACTCTATCAAAATTTGACTTGTCATCATACAGACAGAACCTTTACCATTGGTACCAGTGACATGTATTTTTTTGATACTGCTTAAATCTAATTGAAGGATGCCTAAAGCATCCTTCATATGATCTAAACTTGTTTTTGGTCTAAACTTAATTTGAGTCTCAATCCATGCTATAGCTAGTTTAAGATCATTAAACATATTTATTCAACATCTCGATAACATCATCATATTGTGCTTTATAGTCATCATACTTTCTTTGTTCTATGTCAATTTTTGCTTGTGGTGCTTTTTCAACAAAGTTTTTGTTCATGAGTAACCCTTTAGATCTTTCTAATTCTTTTTCTAATGTCTCTTTTTGTTTTATTAAGGAAGCTTTTTCTTGCTCCAAATCAATTAAATCTGCTTTTTCAATATAAATATTAATGTGCGTTCCTGAAATGAATATCATCTCATCTGATTTCACATTTTGAGCATAACTTAGTACTTTTGTATTTAAAAACTTCGTTAAATACGCATCATAGTTTTGAATATCTTTAAGGATCTCATCAGACTTGACTTCTAATACTACATTTATAGGTTTTGAGGGTGCTACTTGATATTCATTTCTTAAGTTTCGAACCTTAGTGATGATATCTTGAATATCGCCAACTAGATTAATTTCATCAAAATTATATGTTGCATGTGGCCACGGTGCGATCATAATTGAATCCGCCTTATAAATATCAATATATAGTTTATCTGTTACAAACGGTAAAAAAGGATGCAACAGTTTTAATATATCTTTTAATACGTATAGTAATACAGCTTGTGTGTTTTGTTCATAGGCTTTGTTTTGTAATGAAATTTTAGATACTTCTAAATACCAGTTTGCAAATTCTTCCCATATGAAGTTGGTTAAAATACGCGACGCTTCATTGAACTCATACTTTTCATAATACTTATCTGCTTCATTAATTGTTTGACTTAATCTTGTTAAGATCCATTTGTCAAATAAATTGAGTTTTGCTTCATCGATTTGAAGTGATGCATCTTGAATATTCATTGTAACGAATCTAGTAATATTCCATAGTTTGTTAATAAAGTTCCAACTAGATTCTATCTTAGTAATATCATAGCGTGTATCTTGGCCAGGCGCTGCATTGGATACTATAAAGAATCTGAGTGCATCCAAACCATATTGATCTATGACATCCATAGGATCCACACCATTACCAAGTGATTTAGACATTTTTCGGCC
>JBAYTJ010000049.1:0-9483 GCA_041675665.1 Acholeplasma sp.
CATTAAATTCAATACGACCAACAACATCTTTAACCATTATCGGGTCTTTTGGATCTTTAATTAAGATATCCGATTCAATAACATCCATAATACGACGTGCAGAAATTGCTGCACGCGGAATCATTGTTAAAATCATTGTAATAAACATAAAGTTCATTAATGCTTGAGAAGCATATTGAACAATTGCAGAAATATCACCAGGTTCAAAAGCTGTACCTGCTCCAATAACACCTTGTGATACTGCAACGTAGTATAACATAGCTGTAGTTAACTGCATCATAAGACCTAATGCAGGCCAAATGGTGTTAAATATCCTTTGCACAAATATGTTACGATGCATGGTTTCTTCTGCAACATCCTTCGTCTTTTGAGATTGTACTTTTTGAGTGTTAAATGCACGTACAACACGTAATCCGCTTAAGTTTTCACGTGTGACCAAATTCATTTTATCAATAAGTTTTTGAATTAATCTAAATCTTGGCATAACAATAATTAATAGAATTGTTAAGAATACAACAATGACTGTAATAGATATGAATAAGAAAACTGTTAAATTTGGACTCATAATATATGCCATAACAAGTCCACCTATGGCCATAATTGGTGCCATAATAACACTGCGCAATAATTGTGCTAGCATCATTTGAAGAGATTGTATATCATTTGTAGATCTTGTGATTAAAGATGATGTTGTAAAGTGATCCATCTCTTTTAAAGAAAAAGCTTGAACGCGACTATAAAGCGCATTTCTCAAATCTCTACCATAGGCACTAGATACTCTAGATTCTAAGTATCCAGATAAGAGTACTGCGACAATACCAATGAGTGTAGAGCCTAACATCAATAATCCATTATTCAGTAAACTTTGATATTTTTGAGCATCAGTTAAACTATTACTTACAATATCATTTATCAGTTGACCTAATAGAAACGGCAATGCCAAAGTCATTACTGCTCTTAATGCAACCAATATAAATATTAATATGACCCAACCTGCGTAGGGCTTTAAAAATCTAAAGGATTTTATCATAATTATCTTACTTCTTTCTTCTTGTCTTGCAAAACATTATACCAAATTATCTATGTCTAATAGACATATAAGCCTATATTTAAAAAAATCTTTGAAATGTTGTAAAATGTCTTGAATTTCTACCAATTTTTTGCCTTTAGCCTTTTTTGAGAGATTTGTATAATGCATAAGCTTATGCTTATAATATGGCATGGCTTCACGCTTATATTTAAGTACCGGACCTAAATATAGGTCTTTAGCATCTAATTTCATTTGACCTTTTTCAACTTTTAAAAACACATAATAAAAACCATCATAAATGACATATTCATCTATAATCATAAAATCATTATCACAAAGCCATTTTCTTAATACTTCTATCTTTTCATTCGCACCTAAAATATAGGTTTTATTTAGATGCATTTTTGTATCATTTAGTATGTCAATAATTAAGTGTGGACCCATACCTGTGATGATTGCAACATCAAAATCAACATCAACCGATTTAAACCCGTCTGATAAATAAAACCTAACAGGATAACCTGCTAGATTTTTTCTTGCATGGTCCAGCGGACCCTGATTGACATCAGATGCAATCGCATGCTTTATGTAATTATTGTCTAGTGCATGTTTTAAAACTAAGCCATGATCAACGCCAATATCAACAGCCGTGTCATAACCCTTAGTTAGACTTGCTATAAATGCTATTCGATTCATTTTCTTGAAATATAAAATTCTTTTAACTTATTTTGACGTTGTGGACTTCTAAGTTTTCTTAAGGCTTTAGCTTCAATTTGACGAATACGCTCACGCGTCACACCAAACTCACGACCAACTTCTTCTAATGTATGTGTTTTACCATCAAGTAAACCATAACGTAATCTTAGAACTTTTTCTTCTCTATCCGTTAGCGTTTCTAATACTTCATCTAGTGTTTTTTTAACCATTTCTTGCATCATATAATCATGTGGATTCAATGCATTTGGATCACTAATAAAATCACCTAACGATGAATCTTCTTCTTCACCAACAGGTGCTTCTAAAGAAATTGGTTCTTTAGCAATCCTTTGAATATTTTGAACCTTTTCTGGTGTAATATCCATTTTCTCAGCAATCTCTTCAATGGTTGCATCACGGCCTAATTCTTGTACAAGTTGACGTTGAATTCGAATCATTTTGTTAATCGTTTCAACCATATGCACTGGAATACGAATGGTTCTAGCTTGGTCTGCTACTGCTCTTGTGATGGCTTGACGAATCCACCAAGTTGCATATGTTGAGAATTTAAATCCTTTTTCATAATCAAATTTGTCAACTGCACGCATTAAGCCCATGTTACCTTCTTGAATTAAATCTAAGAATAAAAGACCACGTTGTGTATACTTTTTAGCAATACTAACAACCAAACGGTAGTTGGCTTCAACTAACTTTTCTTTTGCGTAATGACCTTTTCTTATGGTATCTTCCACAGCTTGTAGTGCTTCATCTGATAACTCGATATCACCATTACGTTCGGATTCAAGTTCTTCTAATGCAACACGACCTTTATAAACCATGATGGCATATTTTCTTTCATCATCAATATTTAGAAGTGGAATTTGACCAATTTCTTTTAAGTACATACGAACAGGATCATCAACTTTGATGCTTGAAGGAATTGTTTCAATGTTTAAAAGTTCTTCTTCTTCAACTTCTTCAACTTCTAAACTAGATAAAGAAAACTCATCTGGTTCATCATTATCTGTATCAACTTCAACCTCTTCATCTTCATCATCTAATAACACTTCGTCAACTTCAAGTTCTTCATCATCATCTAATAATACATCAATTTCTAATTCCGATAAATCTTTTTCTAATTGATAGTATTCATTCGTACCGATTTCATGAAATTTAGCTAAATCGGATTGCACGAGTGCTTTTTTCTTACCTGCTTTTTTAGCTAACTTCTTTACGATTTCTTTATGACTCATATACCTTTTACCTGCTTTCTTAGTTGATCAATCAATTTCAAGCATCGATTGACTTCCGCTTCGTCTTTTAAAGACGCTATTTTCTTAATTAAAGAATTAATTTCAAGTTGAATTTGATAGACTTTAAATGGCTCCAACATCGATTCAAATGCTTTATCATTTTGAATCAATAAATTATTCTTATATTCCGTTGTTTGACACATTAAATCCACTAATTCAATATTGTTTGTGTAGCCATTTTTAAACTTCTCAATATCTAAATTGCCATCTAAATTTGCATCATAATAGGTTAATATATCTTTATATAATGCTCTTTTTACTGGATCAGTAATCTCAACTAAAGTAATTTTATCTTTAATTTTATCATAATACGATCTAGTTTTTAATAGGTTTACAATTAATAAATCTAGTGCACGTTCTGCACGTGTGATCACTTGTTTAGAAATTGGTTTTTGTTTAATTGGTAAGTGTGATTGTGTATCATTAATTAGTAACTGAATACCTAACTCATCAAATGAGCGTCGTTCATATAAATCAATAATTGTAGGATCACTACCAGTTAACAAATTTTTCATATCTTGTTTAAACTTTGTGATATGATCAGAAAGTTTAAAATCTTTATTTCTTTGATAATAAATGTAACCAAACTGATAGGGGTCAATGAGTTTGTCAAATAAACCTTGATATTTGTTAATACCATGTTTTAAGACATAGTCATCTGGATCAAGTTTGTTTGGCAAACTTAGTATGGAAACATTTAAACCTTGTCGTTTGAGTATAGGGATTGCACTTAAGGTCGCCTCTATGCCAGGGTTATCCCCATCATATGCAAGTACAACGTGATTTGTGATACGTCTGATAAGTTTTGCTTGTTCACCAGTAATAGCTGTTCCCATGGTTGCAACACTGGCCGTAAAGCCTGCTTTATATGATGCAAACACATCAAAGAATCCTTCATGGCGGATTACATGTTTTTGTTTAACAGCAGCACGGATGCTATCTGAATAGTGATACAACGTTAAACCCTTTTTAAATATCGGTGTTTCTGTAGAGTTAATATACTTGGCTTTTTCATTTTTGTTTAGGGTTCTACCAGAAAAACCAACGATTTGACCATGTTCATCTTTAATTGGAAACATAATACGATTTCTAAAAACATCATAGTAGTGTCCACTCTCATTTTGTTTAACCAAACCCAAAATCATCATATCACTGACACTATGTTTCTTAGAACGTAACATCTTATATAAGCCATCTATTTGATCAGGTGCATACCCAACTTCAAAATGTTGAATTAACGAATCATCTATTTTTCTATCGACCAAATACTTGTATGCGCGCTTACCAGACTCCGTATTTTTTAATGCAAACTGATAAAAATTTGATGCATCATTCATTAAATCGTGTAGCAGTTTGTTGGGGTTGTTCATCTTTTGTTGATCACCAAATTCTATACCCAGCTCAGCTGCCAATTCTTTGGCTGCATCATAAGCACTTATATTTTTTATTTGTGATAAAAATGTAATTGGTGCACCGCCTTTTTTACAGCCAAAACAAAAAGCAATATTCTTTTCTGCAGTGACAGAAAATGACGGTGTTTTTTCATCATGAAAAGGGCACAGTCCCATATAGTTTTTACCACGTTTGGTTAAATCTACATATTTAGAGACTAAAGCAACAATATCTGTTTGTTCATTAATTTTTTCATAGATATTATTTTCCATAGTTTGCCCTTTCTGATTTAAAGTTATTTAGAATTTTAATGCACTTTGTATATAAGCTTCTAAGTCCTTTATAGCAATTCTTGATTGTTCCATCGAATCACGATGTCTAATTGTTACTGTATCATCATCCATTGTTTGGTGATCGACTGTGATACAAAATGGTGTACCAATATAGTCTTGTCTGCGATATCTTTTACCAATATTTTGTGTCTCATCATAAATAACATCTAAGTTTTCACTTAACATCTGATGGATTGCTCTTGCTTTTTCACTATGTTGTTTGCGTACAAGTGGAAGTATAGCTGCTTTATACGGTGCCAGTGTGGGATGAAGTCTTAAAACTTCTCTTGTATCACCACTTTCTAAAGTCTCTTCAGTTAAGCCATTGAGTAAGAATACTAAGAGTAATCTTTCAACCCCAACCGCAGGTTCAACGACATATGGCACATATCGTTCATTGGTTTCAGGGTCTAAATAACTTAAATCTTCTTTACTGACCAATTGGTGACTCTTTAAGTCAAAATCCGTACGACTAGCAATACCCCATAACTCATCAAACCCCCAAGGATATAAAAACTCAATATCGGTGGTTGCATTTGAATAGTGACTTAAGGCTTCCTTTGCATGTGGTTTTGCACGTAAACTTGATTTATCTACACCTAGTGATGTTAAAAATGTCATCATTTTATCTAGCCAGTAATCAAACCACTCAATTTCAGTACCTGGTTTACAGAAAAATTCTAATTCCATTTGTTCAAACTCTCTTGTTCTAAAGGTGAAATTACCCGGAGTAATTTCATTTCTAAAACTCTTACCAATTTGGCCAACACCAAATGGCACTTTTAAGCGTGATGCGCGTTGAATATTTTTAAAATTAATAAAAATACCTTGTGCAGTCTCAGGTCTAAGATATACTTCATTGGCAGTTTCTTCAATGACACCTTGGAATGTTTTAAACATCATATTAAATTTTCTAATTGGTAACCAATCAGTGGTTTTAGAAACAGGATCTTTAATTTTATTTTCCATAATGTATTGATACATTTGTTCATCACTCCACCCATCAGGGTTTTGTGTTGGGTCATGATCAATAATCAATTTATCCGCACGGTAACGTTGGTTGGATGTTTTATTTTCAATCAAGGGATCTGCAAATCCAGATAAATGTCCACTTGCTTGCCAGACCATAGGATTTAATAAAATCGAAGAATCCAGTGGTACAACATTTGGTGCTTGTCTAACAAATTTTTGCATCCAAGCTGCTTTAATATTTTTCTTTAATAATGTACCTAATGGGCCATAATCCCAAGTATTTGCTAAACCACCATATATTTCAGATCCTTGAAATACATAACCTGATTGTTTTGCGTATTGTACTAAATATTCTAATGTAACCATATGTCTTACTCCTTACTTATGTGTTAGTTTGTGGTCTGTATGGTATTCATAATACGCATACATAAATTGTTTTAATGCATCATAATTATCTTGATCAATTGATTTTATTTTATCATATGATTCATACATTAAATGCACCAGTGCAGTTGTTTGAACAACATTAATGTCAGCGACATAAGGATCATTTTCATAAACAATCGATGCCGTTTTAATATTGACACCCTTAACGCGTCTCCCATCGGGTTTTAAAGATATTTGATAACCTAAATACTTTATTAATTTAAAACCAAATGACAGTATTGATTCTTTACTAAAATAAATGAGTGCATTTTTTAATAAATCATAAATGATGGGGTGTTCATCATTATCAGCAACAAAACTTAATAAATCAAATAAGATACTTGCTTGTATTATTTGCTGATAGTCTGTCTTAATCGACATAAAATCATTTAATGTTTTACCTTCCATTAAAGCATACATTGTTTTATTAGAGACTGCCTTAAAATCAATTAAATTTAAGTACTGTGCAACATTTCTTATTTGTGATGTCATTTTTTGGCTACCTTTAGCAACCAAGGTAATACGTCCTAAGGGTGTATATACAAAAATTAATCGGTCATTTTCTAAATAACTTGTTTGTTTGTATACAATACCTTCCATCCTTATTTACCATATCCATATCTTGACACTGTGGTTGGATCATTACGCCAATCTTTTTTCACTTTTACCCACAGTGTTAAATGTACTTTCAAATCAAAAATGTGATTAATTTCTTTTCTAGCTTCACTACCGATACGTTTTAACTTCTCACCTTTTTTACCAATTAAAATACCTTTTTGACTATCACGTTCTACAATAATGAGAGCATCAATATCCATCGTTTTTTGCGCTTCATTATATTTAAGTGATTCTAGCATGACTGCAACACTATGTGGTATTTCTTGCTCAGTGTAAAATAAGATTCGTTCTCTGATGATTTCAGACATTCTAGATTCATCTGTTTGATCTGTTACATAATCATCCGGATAATAGTGTGGTCCAAGCACAAGATGATTAGATAAAGCATTTTTAAGTTGAATTAAGTGTGTTTGTTCCATAGCTGAAATCGGAATAATTTCACTAAACTCGTGTAGTTTCAAGAATGAAATAATTACTTTATCTATTTCTGATTTGTTTTCTAGTGTATCTATTTTATTGATAACTAAAATCACTGGTAGTTGACTTTGTTTAACGCGTTCTAAAATGACTTGATCAGTACGTCTAAATGTTTGATCAACAACCCATAAAATGACATCTGCATCCATTAATGCATCTGATGCGGATTTATCCATAGATTTACCTAACCCATGATAGGGTTTATGCATGCCTGGTGTATCAATGAAAACAAATTGGTTGTCACCTTCATTTAAAATACCCGTAATTCTAAAACGGGTTGTTTGTACCTTTGGTGAAGTAATTGCAATCTTTTTACCGATGAGTGCATTAATTAATGTAGATTTACCAACATTTGGTTTGCCGATTATAGCAATAAAACCTGATTTTGTTGCCATTATATACGATCTGTCTCCAAATCAAAACCAAATGGTAGCAATTCTTTTGTTGAAGTTTCATAAACTTCATCTTCAAGATTTGCTAAGAAAATCTTAGCACTACTTGGTACAAGTTCACTCATAACTTGTCGACAAGCACCACATGGTGAAATTGGGCCTTTTGAACTACCAATAATCGTAATTTCTTTAATTTCTTTAGGGTCATACCCTTGTGATATTAATGAAAATAAAGCATTACGCTCTGCACACGAGGTTAACCCAAAACTACTGTTTTCAATATTCGCACCATGAATAATTGTGCCATCATTCAATTCAATTGCTGCACCAACTTTAAACTTTGAGTATGGAACATACGCTTTAAGTCTGGCTTGTTTTGCTGCTTCTAAATTCATATTTAGACCTACTTTCTTTAAGTACATTATCTTTTAAGGTTTGCTTTATTCAATATTTCTTCTTGTAAAGCAAACATTGTTGTTTCATTTTCTTTGGTGTCATGGTCATAACCAATCAAGTGTAGATATCCGTGTACAGCTAGAAAACCTATTTCTCGCTCAATTGTATGCCCATAATCTTTAGCTTGTAGTCTGGCTTGTTCAACACTAATAAATATATCACCAATTGAATCATCAGTGATTTCATCATTTGGAAATGATATAACATCGGTTGGTTTGTTAACGTTTCTAAAAGTTTTATTGATTTCTAGTACTTGAGCGTTATCAACAAAAATTACTTGCATCGATTTATCACTTTCAATTGCTTTAAATACACTGTTTAAAATAGACTCAAAAGCACTGGTATCTTCAGTTTGTTGATTAAAATAATTAACTTCCATCTTGTTCATATCTTTCTAATATTTTTTGGACTAAAGGATGTCTAATAACATCCACTTTTTCAAAGTGTATAATTTTAGCATCTTCTATATCATCTAATAAATTTAATGCTTGTTTTAGACCGGATTTATTTCTATAGCCTAGGTCCACTTGAGATGGATCACCTGTTACAACCATAAAACTAGAAAAACCTAATCTTGTTAAAAACATTTTCATTTGAGTTTCTGTTGTATTTTGAGCCTCATCTAAAATAACAAATGCATTTTCTAATGTACGACCACGCATATAAGCTAGTGGCGCAACTTCAATAATACCTCGTTCCATTAAACCATTTGTTGTAGCAATCCCTAAAAAGTCATACAACGCATCATACAAAGGTATTAAATATGGATCAACTTTCTCTTTTAAGTCACCTGGTAAAAATCCCAAGGATTCACCGGCTTCAACAGCTGGCCTTGTTAAGACTAGTTTTTTAACCAATCCTTTTTTCAGTGCTGCAACAGCATGTGCTACAGCTAAATATGTTTTACCTGTACCTGCTGGACCCACACCAAATACCAGTGGATATTTCATTAAAGCTTCGCTATATGTACGTTGGTTAAATGTCTTAGGTACAACTGCTTTACCTGTATCAGATATCAATATTTTCTTTTGTGACTTATATAATTCTAGGATGTTATCTAGACGATCTTGCTCAGCCATTTTTATAATGTATAATACATCACGTTCAGATATAATGACTTTGTGCTCAGCAAGTAATATCAACGTCTTAAATATACTTTCCAGTAATACACGATCAAAGTTTTTAGCATCTACAACAATTTGACCATCATGTATTGATACATTGAAACCAAAATGTGACTTGAAAACATTTAAGTTTTTATCTTCAATGCCAACTAGTAATTGTAATGTTTCAACATGATTTACATTTAGGTTTAATTTCATTCATTATCCTCCAAATATATGTATATATATTTTACCTTAAAACACACTAAATTGCAC
>JBAYTJ010000050.1:0-9368 GCA_041675665.1 Acholeplasma sp.
AATGACATTGATAATGTTGGTAAAACTGCAAGACACCACACCTTTTTTGAGATGATGGGTAATTTTAGTATTGGTGATTATTTTAAGGAAGAAGCTATAGCGTTTGGATTTGAACTCTTAACCAGTCCAAAGTATTTTAATATGCCACTAGATAAATTATATATGACATATTATCCTAGTGACATTGATGCCAAAAATGCGTGGCTAAAATTAGGTGTTTTGGAAGAACATTTAATTCCAGTTGAAGGTAACTTTTGGGAAATTGGCGCTGGACCATCTGGACCAGACACTGAGATTTTCTTTGACCGTGGTACAAAATATGACAATCGTGGTGTAGAACTGATTAGAGATGATATAGAAAATGAGCGTTATATTGAAATTTGGAACATTGTCTTTTCCCAGTTTAATGCAGACCCTAAATTAAAGCGTTCTGAATATAAGGAATTACCAAATAAGAATATTGATACAGGAGCAGGTTTAGAAAGATTTGCATGTATCTTACAAGGTACTAAAACTAACTTTGAAACAGACCTACATTATCCTGTGATTCAAAAGCTTGAAAAATTAAGTGGCAAAACATATGATGGGCAGATGGCATTTAAAGTGATTTCTGACCATATTAAGACATTGGTATTTGCTATATCAGATGGTGCAAACCTTTCTAATGAGGGTCGAGGTTATGTTTTAAGACGTATTTTAAGACGTGCTGTTAAATATGGTAAAACACTAGGGTTTAGTGGACCGTTTTTACATGCGCTCATTGATACTGTAGTAGATATGATGAAAGACTTTTATCCAAACTTAATTGAAACAAAAACTATCGTTAAAAAGGTGATTTTAAAAGAAGAAGAAAAGTTTTTTGAAACCATTTTGGATGGTGAAAAGCACTTAACAGATTCAATTTTTGAAGGACGTTTAAGTGGTGCGGATGCATTTAAACTATATGATACGTACGGCTTTCCTATTGAATTAACACTCGAATATGCCCAAGAACATCATATATCAGTAGATATTGAAGGCTTTAATGAAGCACTTGAAGCTCAAAAAGCGCGTAGTAGAGATGCAAGAAAAGTGAATCATTCTATGAAAGGTCAAGATGAAGCTTTTTTAAACTTTGATTTAGAAAGTCATTTTACTGGCTATGACACACTGCAATCTGAAAGTAAAGTGATCAAAATATTTGATCAAGGTATTGTTTTAGATTACACACCATTTTATGCAAATAGTGGTGGACAAATTTCAGATACTGGTTCAATTAATGGACTGGTTGTTAAAGATGTTATTAAATTACCACATGGACAACACTTACATATGATTGAAACTGAAAGTTTTAATGAAGGTGACGAAGTACTTGCTATTGTAAACCAAGATAAACGTCTTAAAACAATGAAAAACCATACAGCAACCCATTTAATGCATCAAGCCATTAAAGATACATTAGGGTTGCATGTTAAACAACAAGGTTCATTTAATGGTGATATGAAACTAACATTTGATATTAATCATTATGAACCAATTAAAGAGACTGATATTTTAAGTATTGAACATATTGTTCAATCAAAGATTGATGAATCAATTGATGTAATCACACATGTATTACCAATTGATGAAGCTAAAAAATTAGGTGCAGCGATGCAATTTGGTGAAAAATATGGCGATACAGTACGTGTTGTTGATATTGCTTCATGGAGTATGGAGTTTTGTGGTGGTACGCATGTTAGTAACACACAAACAATTGAAAGATTTATGATAACAGCAGTAGAGTCCATCGGCTCTGGTACATACAGATTTGAAGCGATTACAGGGAACATCATGCCTAAAATCGAGTTTATTGTATCAAACTTAAAAGAAATGATTGATCAACACATTCAAAAAATTTCTGCAATCAATCCTAAACATCCACTCAATAAAATACCAGACTACATCGGTAGCTATCAAGATATTTTAAACTTAAGAACATACATCCAATATATTTCTAATGAATCAAAAACAGTAGAAAAGCAATTTGAAGCAGAACAAATCAATCAGTTACTCAAAGATGCCGACAAATTTATACCAAAGGTATTACAACCAATAACTTTTATCGCTTTAAAAGACTTACCACAGTCGTCATTAAAGCCACTAATTGATGTATTATATGATAAAATAAAAGTAGACACAGTTGTCTTAATTAATACAATAGATAACAAAGCAAGTTATCTTGTAAAATCTGCTACAAATGAAGCAAGAACAGTTATTAATGATTTAAACCAACAAACTGATGGTAGAGGTGGCGGTAAGCCAGACTTTGCACAAGGTGGCACCACTAATTTAGATAAATTAATGACCTATTTGAAAGGTAAAAAATAATTTGAAATACTTTGGACTAGATCTCGGTGAAAAATCACTTGGGATTGCATTATCTGAATCAGGCATAATCGCAAGTAATTTAACAACGATTCGATTTAAAAGTGAAAACTATTCGGATGCAGTTGAACAACTGATTGTATTGATTCATCAATATAAAATAGATATCATTGTTTTGGGGTTACCGAAACATATGAACAATGATATTGGCTTAAAGGGTCAAATGGCCATTGATTTTAAAACATTATTAGAATCAAAAATTGATATTAAAGTCATTCTTTGGGATGAAAGATTATCAACCAGATCCGCATTAAAAATATTATCAGATTCAAATAAGAGATATGATAAGCAAAGAAAACTCAAAGATGAGGTCGCAGCACAAGTGATCTTACAAAACTATTTAGACTCCAGGGGGAATTAATTATGAACAAAGATAATGAATTAGTCATCATCACAGGTGACAAAGAAGAAAAAGCAACCATACTGTTTACATTTGATGAAGCAGGTATTAACTATGTTGTTTTTGAATTTGATGAAACTAAAGAAATTTCGGCAGCACGTTTTGAACCCACCAATGATGATGGCATTGGTAAACTACTAGATATTGAATCCGATGAGGAATGGGAATTAGTAGAAAGAATATTTGATCAATATGAAAAAGACTTAGAAAATGAAGACTTGGACGATTAATGACTTAAAAGCTGACGCATTGATGCATAATATACCAATTATACAAGATGAAGCTTTAGCATACATTCAAAAATTTATACAAATAAATAACATTAAATCAGTCTTAGAAATTGGAACTGCCTATGGATATAGTGCAGTTTCTTTCTCAAGTGAGTTCACACATGTAGACACCATCGAGCGTGATCAAAAACGTGCCATAAAAGCAACCCATTGGATTGATCTTCTGGATGCAAATGTGACACTTTATATTGAAGATGCTTTAACATATGACGGTTTAGAAAGCAGTTATGACTTAATTTTTATAGATGCTGCAAAATCCCAATATGAAAACCTATTTAACAAATATAGTAGTTTTTTAAATAAGGGAGGCACAATTATATGTGACAACATTAACTTTCACAATTTAACAGCAAATACTGTTAAAAATAGAAGAACTAGAAGTTTGTTAAAAAAGTTGGATCAGTTTAAAACTTTTTTAGAAACACACACGGACTTTAAAACAACATTTTTAGATATTGGAGATGGACTATCAGTGTCCAAAAAATTAAATGATTGAAACCTATAATAAAAACAATAAATCGATACAATATAAAATCATATTCAAACCAATCAAGCATGTATATTTTAGAAGTAAATCAGATTATATATTGATTACAGCGAATGATAAAATGAAAGTTAACCAAGTGTTGAATATATTAGACTTTAATTTTGATAAATTACTTAAATATCAATTAAAACCAAAGCGTCTAACTACAGAAAAGTATCAGCTTTGGGGACAGGTCTTAAGTTTGGAACAATTTTTTGGTGAGCATGCAAATAATCAAAAAAACTATGAGACCATTTTAAAAACAGAAACAATCAACCAAATTAAAAATTTTGAAAAAAGATTATCACAAGATTTAGAAAAGCTAAACTTAACACTGAAACCAACAAAGGTTAAAGTATTAAAATCAAAGTTTGGATCTTGTCAAATTATAAAAAAAGAGTTAACAATTAATGCATTTTTAGCAAAGCTTGATCCGGTTTATTTATATTATGTCTTACTACATGAGTATAGCCATTTGTTGGTTGCTAATCATTCCAAAGCATTTTATAGCTTATTAGATCAGTTAATGCCGATGCATAAAACGATTCAAAAGGATTTAAGAAAATATGTTATTACATTTTAGAACATCAATCTATGATATAATATAACAAGAAATTAAGGAGATACATATTAAATGGCAAGTAAAAAAGTATATGAACTAACACAATCTGGTCTAGACCAATTAAAAGATGAACTGTCACATTTAAAAGATGTGAAACGTGTTGAGAACTTAGAGGCACTTAAAGAAGCGCGTGAGCAAGGCGACTTATCAGAAAATGCGGACTATGATGCTGCACGTAATGAACAAGCACGTATTGAAGCGCGTATTCTTGAAATTGAAACTATCTTAAAAAATGTTAAAATTATTAAAATTAATAATGACTCTACAAGTGTTAATATTGGTAAAAAGGTATTGTTATACTTTGTAGAAAAGAAAAAAGAAGTTGAGTATCAAGTGGTAGGCACAATTGAAGCCGATCCTAAAAGCTTTAAAATATCAATTGAATCACCACTAGGTCGTGCAATTAAGGATAAAGAAGTTGGCGATTTAGTCTCAATTAAATCAGCAACGAACAAACAATCCACAGTTGAGATTAAAGCAATTAATTAATGATAAAAACAAAGAATTTAATTCCTGATTTATACGAGGAATCCATCGAAAAAATTAATTATGAAATGCTTAAAAAGCAGGGTATTACGACGCTGCTTTTTGACTTAGATAATACCATTATTGATTACCATCAAACGAAACTAACAGCTGAAAATATTAACTTTTTAAGTGCACTTGAAAAGGATTTTAAAGTGTTAATCATTTCTAACTCCCTTGATAAACGTGTACGTTTTGCAGTGGGACATCAGTTTAAGTTTGTTTCATTTGCGAAAAAACCGCTGAAAACAGGATATAAGAAAGCATTAAAAATATTAAATGCTAAAATTGAAGAAACTGCAATGATTGGTGATCAGCTGTTAACGGATATTAATGGCGGAAATAGCCTTGGATTATTCACAGTACTAGTCGATCCAATCCAAAGTAAAACAGATAAATGGCCAACAAGATTCAATCGTAAATTAGAAAAACACTTCTTAAAAAGAATAGAAAATAAATATCCAGATGCATTTGGGAAAGGATTGAATATTTATGCCATTAAACACTACTAAATGTATTGGTTGTGGTGTAAACTTACAAACAACCAATCCAGAACAACTCGGATATGTCCTAAATGATCATCAAATATTTTGCAAGAATTGTTACCAATTGATGCACTATGGTAAAGCTCAAGGACATAGTCATCCAGATAAGTTACCAAATTTTGAAAAAGATGCAGTAATTGTTGTTGTAACATCCCTGCTTTATTTGGATAGTATCTTAAACTCTGAAGTAAAGCGTTTAGGCGATACGTATAAAGTTGTTTATTTAATCAATCAAATTGATTTATTACCAGATGCAACCTCTAAAAACTTTTTATTAGGTAAAATTCAAAAAAGTTTCAGACTGAATCGTGTCAGTTATACAGATATTGTTTTAATGAGTGCATTAAACCCATATGATATTGATCACTTAAAAACATATTTAAAAGATTTTAATATGCCAAATGTATATTTAATCGGCTTACAAAACAGTGGTAAAACAACTATCTTTAAAGCATTAACTGGTAATAAGGATGCGATTAGTTTACCTAAAGCTGCACTAACCCAATCCATGTTGCATGCGACGTTTGAAGATATCAATGTATATGATACACCGGGGTTATACCAAAGTGGTTATCTACATGAGTTTTTTGAATATAAAGACTATAAATCATTGTTACCGTTAAAACAATTTAAACCTAGAAATGGTATATTAAAAGTTGGGCAAACATTGATGATTGGCGGTTTGGTTAACGTGACTGTGCTTAAGGGTGAAACCAAATCTGCACTATATGTATCAGATATGGTTAAGCATCATATTACTCAAAGTTCAAATGTAGAAACTATTTTACAAAATGAAAGTATCTTTAAATTGAGATTTGATAATTATGTTTCTAAAGATTATAAACTAGTTGAAAATCAAAAGTATCAGTTTACATTAGCAGATTTTGGTATTTTGCATATTGTAGGTCCTGTGACCATACAAATTACAACACATCCTAAATTACATTTAACTCTACAGGAGAGTTTCTTCAAATGATTGAAAAAATCAAGGCAGATGTTCAACTGAAATTTACGGATTATCCAAGTCGATATGTGCATACACTTGGTGTGGTTAAAACAGCTGTAAGTTTAGCGGTATTATATGGTGTGGATACACATAAAGCATATATTGCAGCACTTTTTCATGATTATACAAAGTATGATTCTACCAAACAACAAACAGCACACTTAAGTAGTGAAGTCGTCCAGAAATATGCACATATGCCTGTGATGTATCATGCACTGAGTGCAGCCGAGGTACTAAAGACAAAGTATCATGTTGTTGATACGGAACTATTGGATGCTATTCGTTATCATGTACGTGGTAGGATCGGCATGACAACACTCGATAAAATCATACTGGTTGCAGATAAAACAGAGCCTTCAAGAGACTATCCAATAGTTAATGACTTAAGAAAACTATCACAGGTCAGTTTAGATGAAACAATTAAGATGTATTTAACCAATTTAATGCAAACAAAAAAAGGTGAAACATACAATAAACAATCACTACAAGAAATTATAAATAGTATAGGAGAATAAATTTTGCAACTATTACAACAAACAATTGAAATATTAGAAAAAGTAAATGCACAAGATATAGCTGTCTATGAGTTTTTAGATAAAAGCCCATTTTACGACTATTTCGTTGTAGCAACCGTAAATGATCGTGCATCAGGAAGTGCAGTCGGTTATTTTAGTAAAGAACTTAAAGACAATTTAAAGCATATCGAAGGTAAAGGTCAAACAGGTTGGTTATTAATCGATCTAGGCGATATCGTTGTTCACTTATTTAGTGAAAAGGATAGAGCGTTTTATGGTTTTGATAAACGCTTTATGGAGCTAAAAAAGCATATTTAATATGAATTTTTCAAATATATACGATCTTTTTCAACAAGATGTTGATTATCAATCACTACTACAACCAATTTTACCTTTATTAAAAAAAGATGAAGTCATTTTAGATGCAAGTTGTGGAAGTGGTCATATCTTATCGTATTTAATAACGTTAGGTTATAGGACCATTGGTATTGATAATGATGAATCGATGTTAGAACTTGCTCATAAAAAAATGGGTACATATAATTTGTCATCGAATTTATTTTTACATGACTTAAGACAACCTTTAAACCATAAATTTCATCAAATTATTTCATTATTAGATGTCTTTCACTATTTTAAAGGTGTTAAGGGTGTTATAAAAAACCTTTATAATGCATTATATGATGGTGGTAAGCTCATCATTGATTTATACAATGGACCACAAAATGAAATTGAGTCAGGTACATTTTTAGATATGAATTACCACTGGCAGACAACCACTAGCATGCAGAGATTAATCCATAGGATTACTATTAAAAAAGGTGACATAACATATTCATATGTAATTAAACAGTATCTTTATCCGGTTGAGTATTATATCAATCAGTTAGAGGCTGCTGGATTTAAAACAAACCTATTTAAAGGGTTTGACGATCGTAAAGTATATGTACTTTGTACAAAATAAAAGTTAAAACCTTCAAAATCTATACTATATAGATAAAGGAGGTTTTTTTATATGAAAAAACATATATTTTATGCAAGTATTGTTATACTTATAATTGTCATTTTACTTTTTAAACCAAGTGATGATGGTAAAGCCTATTATGAAAATGAACCAATCTTAATGGATGTAGAAATCACAGGTGCAATCAAAAAACCTGGGAGCTATAAAGTTCATCAGGGTATGACACTAGCCTACTTAATTAACTTATCGGGTGGACTACTTGAAAGTGCAGATATATCTCAAATGACATTGGGATCATTCATTAGTCAGACAAGCTATTTCATACCAAACTATGAGGTGAGCACTTCACCAATCATTCAAAGAATCAATCTAAATACTGCCAGTTATAATGAACTAATTTTAATACCAAACATCACTGAAAATAGAGCACTAGAAATATTATTATATAAAAAAGAGATTGGACAATTTACCAAGTTAGAAGAACTATTGAATGTAAAAGGCATCGGCGTAGCGACATTTGAGAAAATTAAAATCTACTTTTATATATAAGCATATCTACTTATATGCAATATTTCTCGTACTATTTATATTAACGATGCATTTTATAGTTATAGGTATTTTATGCATCATCTACCTTTATAAAATGCGGCGTTTTTTAAATTGGTGGTTCATTTTAGGGTTATCTGTGTTTTACTTTTCAATGTATTATGGATTATATCCTAAAGCAGGTAGCATTGATCAAAATGTTGTAGTCATAGCAGTGGATAACTTAGATACATATAACCGCTATACGGTGATAGGTACCCAAGGCAAATATCATTTGAATCATCAAGTGACGTATCATGTTGGTGATATCATAAATATTCGGGGTGAACTAGAAGTTTATAGACAACAAACTATACCTGGTGGTTTTAATAGTTTTAGATACTGGTTAGGTAAAGATATTAAAGGTATTGTTCGCCTGCAAAGTATCCGCATCATTCAACCATCGATTCTAAGAAAAGTGGCTATAAAAGGACATGTATTCTTTGAATTATTCAAAGATCAAGTACTCATAGAATCCACATGGATGTCACATCTATTTAGACTTTCTTCAATGCATTTAACATTTATAATTATGATACTTATGAAGTTACTATATTACTTAGATATAGAAAATCAAAAGAAGTACATAATAGTTAGTATCTTCATGTTTATAGTTTACTTTGTTGGGTTTTCAGTCATTGTACTTCGGATGTGTATTAAGTACTTTATTCAATTTTTAAACCTTAAACTAAACATAGCGCTTGATAACTTTAATATAGAGTCTTTAACATTTATAAGCATTATTTGTGTCCAACCGTTTGTTGTATACAATCAGTCATTTTTGGTGATATATACGCTCATTTTCTTTATGCAACTCAAAACAAATGTATCAAACATGCAACATTTTGTGAGTATTCCAATCATAATTGCACCATTTTTGTTACATTGGTATAAAGACATTAGTATACTAAGTTTAATGGTCATACCGGTCTTTGCATATGTACTAAAATTTGTATTTGTTCCAACGCTTATACTGGCAAGTAT
>JBAYTJ010000051.1:0-8935 GCA_041675665.1 Acholeplasma sp.
ATGAGTGGGTTTGCGATACCTGAAATATTGGGTTCTGGTAATATCTTACTCATTGGTAATATTATTGAACAATCCTTTAGATACATGGATTACAACTTAGGATCTTTATTATCTATCATGGTATTAGTAATTATCTGCTTAGGTATCTTTGTTGTATCTAAAGTTGATAAAGAAGGGGAGATGTTATTATGACAAACCTACCCTATGCAACATTAGAATCCTACGGTTATAAAGATACTAGAAAAATTAAATCGATTATAAAAATACTTAGAAACATCTTTGTTGTTGTGATTGTATTTTCACTTTACATACCAGTTATCATGTTATTACTACAATCTGTAAACAGTAGTCCAAATATCTCTGAATTTGGTCACTTTACACTGGATTGGTATATCAATATGTTTGCGGTAAGAAGTTTGAAAAATGCAATTATTAATACGTTACTTACAAGTTTTGTAGCAACCATTTTAGCAACCGTTATTGCTACATTTATGGCGGTTGGTATTTATGCACTACCTAAAAAGATTCGTCAACGCGTGATGCTACTAAACAATATCCCAATTTTAAATGCGGATATTGTTACAGGTATTTCTTTGATGCTAATCTTCTCACTATTATTACCATTATTCCCATATGTATTTGGACCATTTACACTGATCCTTGCTCACCTTTTCTTTACCATACCATATGTCGTTTTAAGTATCTTACCTAAACTTAAAGAGATGGATACAAACCTCATGGATGCAGCACTTGATTTGGGCATCAAACCTTATAAGGCACTATTAAAGATTATTGTCCCAGCCATTAAGTCTGGTATATTCTCAGGGATGCTACTTGCGCTTACAATGAGTATTGATGACTTTGTTATTAGTTACTATACAACGGGAAATGGTTTTGATAACCTATCTATTTGGATTTATGGTAGTATTGGACGTAAGAGTTTAACGCCATCTGTCTATGCTTTTTCAACCCTGCTTACATTGACGACTTTAATTGGTTTAACACTCTACCAAGTTTTCCTTAAAAAAGGTAAACAAAAATGAAAAAACTATTTATACTTATCGCATCCTTACTTTCTATCTTTCTATTAAATGGCTGTAGTACCAATCAAAAACTATTAATACTTAATTGGGGTGAGTACATCAATGAAGACTTGGTTTTACAATTTGAGGCAACCTATGGTGTTGAGGTATCTATTTCTATTGCTGACAGTAATGAACTATTTTATTCTAAAATAAAATCTGGAACAACTGTATTTGATCTTGTCTTACCTGGAGATTACATGATTGAAAAATTAGTTAGAGAAGATTTAATTCAACCAATTGACTTTGATGCTTTAACTAATTATGATCCGGTAGAAAACCCCTACATGTCAGGTCTAAAAAGTTTGATGGCTACCATGACACCAGAAAGTAATAATTACTTTGTACCATATTTTTGGGGTACATTTGGACTGATGTATAACAACCGTATACCTGGCTTAAAAGATGCCTTAGAAACACATAGCTGGCAAGCGTACTTTGAACCATCACTTCGCCCAACAACACGTGTTGGTATGTATGATGTTGCACAATATGCTTATGCAGCCAGTATGCTCTATTTAGGTTTAGATCCGAATGCTTTACCATCTACAACACCAACAGGTTTTAGTCAAACACATTTAGAACTTTCTAAAAATGCACTTAAAGCTGCAAACTTTAGCGCGTATGCTGATGATGCATTAAAAAAAGACATTCAATCCAACAACTTAGATTTAGCATTTGTTTGGACAGGTGACTTTCTTGATATGTTATATGTAGATTTAGATGAAGGCCTAGATTATGATAGTAAACCTTATGACATCTATATACCTGATGAAACAATGGCTTTTCTAGATGGCTTTGTTATTCCTAAAAAAGCAAGAAACACAAGTTTAGCGCATCAATTCATAGACTTCTTTTTAAATCCAGATAATGCCTATGAAAATGCCAGTGTGGTTGGTTATGCTACACCGCTACAAAACACCTATGAACGCATCACAAGTTATATGGGTGATGATTTATGGTTAACAAACTGGTCACGTGCATATTTAGACTATTACCCAAATACACTATCATTTAAGGGTATACCTTATGCAAGTTTCAATCAAACAGTCATGGCACAACTACTCTTAATGTTTAACGACGTTAAAACATCCTAACAATACAATAAAGCCAGTCATTCGACTGGCTTTATTTATTATCTATTTTCTCCAATAGGTTTGTAAACCTTTTTTATCCTGCATATTAAATTCAATAATGCGACTAATTAAATTATGGTTAACTTTTTGTGTCCACTTAATCTTAAAAATAAAATTCGTTGATAAATACTCATTATTTCGAATCTCTTGCCTAAACTCATCAATCGCCTTATACTCTGGTGCAACAGACATGTGTTGCTTAGCATGCGTAAAAGCAATAATAAACGTCCCATTATGGACAAAGTGTGGTTGGTTCCATGCTATTTTTTGATCTAACATTGGATACTTATCCATAACCCATTGTAATAGATTTTTCATAATCAATCGATGACTTTCATCTTTGATCTTTTCTAAATAACTTTCAAAAACTGTCACTCAAACACCCCTTTTTGATGATTTTACTTATGCCTAATTATATTTATTTTATATTTTTTATGCAAGACATTCACATTTCACTAACAAAAAAGCTTAGATTATCTAAGCTTATTTGTTTTATTTTTTTCCGACATGCTTTTCTAAAAATGTTAAGACTGGTGATGGTTGTGTGCGCGTTAGCGCCTCACCACCAGCAATCATTGCAGGTAGTGTTAAAATACCATATTCACTAGTGAGTTTGTCAAACATTTCTACGTTGTCTTCTTTATTAACAATTGTTATGTCTGGTTCATATTTATTATTTAAACCAAACTTTAAAAACATTTTTAATTGTGCACATTGTGTACAATCATTTTTTGTTAGTAAGTATACACTCATTATTTCTTTCCCCCAAAAGTAATAATTTTTTCTTTTTCAAATATAAAGTCAGCATCTTTAAGCATTTCACTCTTCATTTTTTGGTAACCATTACCTTTCATTGAAAAGTTATCCATGGTCTTTGTTTCAGTGTTTAAACCATTTAAGACCACTGGGTTGACTTCCTCAGATTCAAAGTATGGATCAAAACCTAAATTCATGAGTGCTTTATTGGCATTATATCTTACAAATATTTTAACATCATGTGATAGCTCTACTGGATCATATATGGCTTCAACCAGTTCATTTTGTTCATGATATAGCTCGAGTAAAAAGTCATGGACCCAAGTGGTTAGTTCTTCTTGAAGTTCATTTGAAAAGGTTTCGAAAACTTCTTGAGCTAGACGTCCAACATATAAACCATGGATGGATTCATCTCTTAAAATTAAGTTAATGATTTCGCCTGCTTGCATCAGTTTACCTTGACCATAAAAGAATAATGGGTAATAAAAACCAGAATAGAATAACCAAGTTTCTAAATAAACAGATGCAACCATTGCTTTAAACTGTGCAACATTAAAATCTGTTTCACTATAATCTGGTTCATTTGATTGAAACTGCTTAATATAGTTATAGCGATCAAGTTCTTTGTAGTAACCAACAATTAATTTCATAATATTTTGTAGGTTTTCTTGTTTTTCACCCCATACAAATAATTCTTCAATGCGTTGGTTTGACATATAAGTCATAAAGATATTTGAGTAACTCTTAGCGTGTACAGCATTTTCCATCGCACCCATAAAGTTTAAGACAGCTTTTCTTTGGTGAAACTTATCATCTAATGAACGTGAGACAACTGGCATACCAATATCACCTTGATGTGTATCTAAAAATGTTAGGACAAGTAAGTTTTTTGCATATGCATCTTGTATGTTTTCAGGTAAGATACTCCAAACATTTAAATCTGGTTGCAGCGCAATGTCTTCAGGACGCCAAAATTGGGATAAGTTTTGTTCATAAAAGTGTTGTGTATAATCATCTTCTTTTTCATTCCAGTTAGCCCCTTCATATAACACCTCCTTGATCGGTTCTAAATTGATATTTGTTTTTTTAGTTGTAGTTTTTTTAGCCATGTTATCCTCCTTAGACTGCACAAGATTCACACTCTTCAATTTTTAACTTTTGAGTACGTGTGTAATAAAGTGTTTTAATACCTTGGTAGTGTGCATATAAATAATACTTTTGTAGTTCTCTAGTTGTAATATCTGATGTAATACATAACTCAAATGAAATACCTTGATCCACATGCTTTTGAGCGGTTGCGATGACATCTATTAAGCGGTATGTATCCATACGGTATGCTGTTTCATACATAAATGCCGCCTTATCTACTGCAGGCATTGGGTAGTATGTCTTAGAATTTCCATATGTTCTTTCTTCAACAAGTTGCTTAATTGGTGTTAAAGATGGTGTTGCACTCATGACATAACCAATCGATCCATTTGGTGCAACAGCTAATCTATGTGAATTATATAAACCATGTGTCATAACATCTTCTTTTAATTGTAACCAGTCATCATCAGTTGGAATATACACATTTTTAAATAGTTCTTTAACTTTGTCAGTCTTAGGTGAAATTTGACCACGACCATCAAAGTATGAACCATCTGCATATTTAGACTTTTCAAAACGGTAGAATTTTTCACCGGTTGCTTTAGCTTTTTCCATAGAGTGTACAAGTGAGTAATAATTTACGATATTAAAGAATACATCAATTAAATCAATATTTTCATCACTACCATACATAATATAGTTTTCAGCAATGTAACCATGGTGTCCCATAATACCAAAACCAACAGAACGGTTTAGACGGTTTGCTTTTGCAACCGCAGGTACGTGTGTAATATTTGTTTTATTTGAAACAGAGTTCAGAATATCCATTGCAGAAAACACAGTTTCTTTAATCGTATTATGTTTCATCATATTACCCATATGACCACTTGCAAGGTTACATGATATATCCATACCAATTTGATCCGTGTTTGCACCATAATCACCATACTGTGATGTTACCGTTGGTTGTAGGATTTCTGTACAAAGATTTGAAAATTTTACAGGTAAATCCAGTGGATTTGCTTTATTAACGTTATCTGAAAACATGATATAAGGATACCCGGACTCACCTTGTAGTTGAGCAATCATATCTAGTATTTTTCTAGGATTGATTTTACGCTTTCTAACCTTTGGATTATCCGATAAAATATCATACCAATGATCCATATCAATAGAAATATCTGCAAAGTTTTTACCGTATTGTTCAAATACAGTATGTGGATAGAATAACCACATATCTTTATTATCTCTTGCAAGTTCCATGAACTTATCAGGAATAACAACACCCATAGATAATGTCTTTGCACGCACATCATCATCAGCATTTAATTTTTTAGTTGCTAAAAAGTCTTCAATGTCCGCATGGAATACATTTAAGTAAACGGCACCAGCACCCGTTCTTTGACCCATTTGGTCAGCATATCTAAAGTTGTTATCAAGTAGTTTAACAACACCAACAACACCTTTAGAAACATTAGGTATACCTTTAATTGTTTCACCTTTAGCTCGAAGGTTTGTTAAGTTAATACTGACCCCACCACCCACTTTAGATAACTGCATACTAAACTCAGAGATTCTTGAAATATCATTTAAAGAATCACCCGCTTCAAGTAAGAAACATGATACAAACTCACCACGTTTAGACTTACCAGTATTTAATAAAGTTGGTGTTGCAGGTGTAAAGTCTTGACTAATTAATGAACGAATTAATGTTCTTGCTCTATCAAAATCACCGTCTGCATGATATAACGCATTAACCGCTAATCTATCTTCATATCGCTCAAGGAAGTTAATCCCATTTCGATCTTTTAAGGCATAGTCATTATAAAACTTAAATGCCCCCATATATGTAGGGAACCTAAATTTTGCAGCATATGCAATGTCATAAATCGTTTGGATTTGTTCCATTGTATATTTTTCTAAAAACGCTTTTTCGTAGTAATCATTTTCTACTAAAAACTCTAACTTTTCTTCAAGTGAGTGAAAAAACTGCGTGCGTTTATTCACTTCATTTAAGAAGTAACTTTTAGCGGCCGCTTTATCCTTACTAATATCTTTTAAATCACCATTTTCATCTGTGATTTGATTATTTAATACAACCCATTCAGGGATGATATCTCTTTTTTGATCCATTCACTTATTCCTCTTTTCTCTCATCTTGTTTAAGTAACCAGTTTTTAACGGTTTCTCTATCTGGTTTAAATCCAGAACCTTCAAATTTTAATATAAGTGGTATGTTGTAGTAAGCCGCTATACTATCTCCAGCTTTCCCATAATTTTCGCCCCAGTTTTTATTACCTGAGACAGCAACACCAACAACTTTATCTTTATACTGATCTAAGAACGCTTTTGTTGTTGCGGGAATCTGACCAAAATTAATACTTCTAGTCACTAAAAATAGATTATCATTCGGCTCACCTTCATATAGTTTAATATGAATGGCATCAAAGCCAAGACTTGTAGCAAACCTTTTTGTTTGCCCGGTTAAACTATCAAATATTACAGTCACTAATGCCACCTCCTTTTATGAATCAGGAATGACCACAAGCTCCTGAACTTCATTTGTTTTCTTTAAATCTATAATACGCTGGTTAGAACTACCACGCCATAATAGATTAAAGTTTTTTAGTTGTTGTATAAATGGTCCATCTATTAATATATCTGCTTGTTTTAAGATTTCATTAATATAGGGACAACCTTTACTTTTTAATGTCTCATATGTGTTACCACTATATATGTTGACATTTAATCCATCTGCATGTGCCATTTTAATTAATTCTAAGATAGGCTTAGGTTGTAAAAATGGCTCTCCACCACTAATGGTAATACCATGTAGTAGTGGATTGCGTTTCCATTTTTTCCTAATTTCAGATAGTTCAATCAAGTAGCCTGCATCAAGTGCATGCGTTGAAGGATTATGACATCCTGGACATCTTAAGTTACATCCTTGGGTAAATACAACAAACCTTAACCCGAAACCATCAACAATAGAATCACTAATGAAATCATTAACTCTAAGCTTAAGAGTGGAAGTGTTTGACACGTTCTTCTACTTCCTTCTTTTTAGCGTTATTAAATCGGTCCAATGTACCAACTAAATAACCCGTGATTCTTCTGATTCTATCAAATGGTTGTTCAGGTGTTTCTTTGCGTCCACATTTTGGACATGTTTCATTAATAATACCAACGTATTTACATACGGGATCAAAATCTACTGGGTGGTTAATAGAGCCATATCCTACACCTTTTTTTGCCATATATTTAATAATGGTTTCAAAAGCTGGAATATTTTTAGCAGGATCGCCATCCACTTCGATATAGGATATATGGCCACCATTGGTTAATGCATGATAAGGGGCTTCTACATCTATTTTGTGGAAAGCTTCTGTTGGATAATATACAGGTACATGGAAGGAGTTGGTATAAAATTCATGGTTTGTTACACCGTCAATTTCACCATATTTCGCTCTATCCATAGCAACAAATCGACCAGATAAACCTTCTGCAGGTGTTGCGATTAATGAGAAGTTTAACTTATACTTGTTCGCTTTTTGATCAATTCGATCACGCATATGGCCAATGATTTTCAAGCCTAGGTCTTGTGATTTTTGATCTTCACCATGGTGTTTACCGGTTAATACTTTAAGTGTTTCTGCAAGCCCGATAAATCCATATGCAAGTGATCCATGCTTAATGACATCTTCTACCGTGTCATTACGGTTTAACTTATCTGAATTGATCCAAACACCTTGACCCATTAAGAATGGGAAGTTATAAACATATAGTTTCTTTTGGATATCAAAACGCTCTAGGAGTTGTTCTGTCACTAAATCAATCGTGTCATCTAACTGCTTAAAGAATTGTGACTCTGATTTAGAGCTTAAGGCAAGTCTTGGTAAGTTAATGGATGTGAAACTTAAATTACCACGTCCAGTTACTATTTCACTTTCAGGATCATGTACATTTGCCATCACACGTGTACGGCAACCCATATATGCAATCTCAGTATTCGGATTACCTTCTTTATAATATACCTTATTAAACGGTGCATCCAAAAATGAGAAATTAGGGAATAATCTTTTAGCTGATGTTGCCATCGCTTTTTGGAATAAGTCATAGTTTGCATCGCCTTCATTTAAGTTGACGCCTGCTTTGACTTTGAAAATTTGAATTGGGAATATTGGTGTTTCACCACTACCTAATCCCGCGACAGTTGCATCTAATATTGCATCTACAACTAAACGGCCTTCATGTGAGGTATCTGTACCATAGTTAATGGATGAAAACGGTACTTGAGCACCAGCACGTGAGTGCATAGTGTTTAAGTTGTGTATTAAACTTTCCATTGCTTGATAAGTATCTCTAATTGTTTCTTTTTCCGCCTCTTTTTCAACAAACTTAGTCACTTTTGAACTGAGTGCATCATTACCAATCAATGCTTGTACATAAGACCTAATTTCATCGTTTTTAAGCTTTGGGGTCATACCACTTGAATCTAATATATCCTGTAGGACTTTTTTTGCATCTAGCTCAATACCAAATACATCAAATGCTTTAGCAAGATTATTTCTATAATGTCTAACATAGGTTTTTTGAACACCTACTGCCATATCATAATCAAACTTTGGTACAGATTGTCCACCATGTTGATCATTTTGGTTAGACTGAATTGCGATACACGCTAAGGCTGCATAGGTCTTAATATCTTGCGGTTCTCTTAATGAACCATGTCCTGTTTGAAACCCGCCTGTAAATAACTTGGTCAAATCAATTTGGCAACAAGTCATTGTTAAGGTCAAGAAGTCTAAGTCATGAATATGAATTAAACCTTCATCATGTGCCTTAGAGTGTTTAGGGTTTAAAACAAACATC
>JBAYTJ010000052.1:0-8833 GCA_041675665.1 Acholeplasma sp.
AAACCACTAAAATAAGTAGGACTATAACAATGGTTGGCCCACTACTTAGTAATGCTTCATTACGCACTTCCCAAAAAGCTTCAGAATACATTTGGGTATCTCTAGCAATGATATAAGCTTCCATAGCTTTATCATATTGTTGTAAGGTAAAATATGCATCACCAATACCTTTATTAGCTAAATCAAATAATCCATTCATCTTTAATACTTCTTCCCAATATGGTAATGATTGTTCATATTGACCATCTTGGTATAAATCTACCGCTTGATGAACCAGTTTAGCAAAATCAGTTGGTACATACATTTGTAAGCCTTGAAGTGTTTGGTCTAAAACATATATATTGTTTTTACTATCAACCGCTATCGATGTCGGTGCATGCAACATACCCTTAACTGAATATAATGAACGACCCCCAAAGATAAATAACACTGAACCATCTGGTGCATACTCAGTTATGACCCCAGGATTATTGCCACCTGTTGTTGTCGTTGATGTTGATGTTGAACTACCATTAACTGTAAAAATTGTTTTATGTGGTCCAACAAATACATCCTCAACTTCTGCATAACCCCAAATAGATGTCATATAAGCATTACCTGCAAGGTCAAGCTTAACAAAGCCTGATTCGCCTTTAGTTGTTTTAATAATTAGGCCAGACTCATCCACACCAATATTGGTTACTGGATTTGGTTTCATTAAATTGACACGTTGATCTCTTGACATAAAAATACGTTTCATCATATTCTCAAATGTATTTGGTACTTGATTTGCACCAAAGAAACTACTAAATTCACCTGCATTAGAAAATCTTAAAATTCCATTTGCATTCCCAGCAGAAACCATATACACCAAACCACCGTTGTCGGTGACAATTTTATTTGGTTGGAAGACATCACCTTCAATGAAAAATGGTGAATTTACAGGTCTTTTATATTCAACGATATCGTTGATGTCATAATTTGATGATGCTTTAAACTGAATACCAATATTTAAGTTTCTATCAGTCACATATACATTACTATAACGGTCAACATGAACCCCTGTAGGTTGGATGAGCTTACCTTCGCCTATACGGTAAACGCTTTGGTCTTCTAGACCATAGCGAATAATAAATGGTATATTTTCATCGACAATATACATATAATCATCTTGATCAATAGTCATATCTACTGGTTTACTTAAAGTCACACCACCTATAGACTTGGTTAAAGAAAGCGGTATATATGCATCTTGTGTACCGATAAAACTTCTTGATGAACTACTATATGTATATGTTGTATAAGGTAGTCCATTGTCTGCATAGGCAATATGAATCATACTGCTTAGCGTAATGACTACCAGTAAAAATAATGTAATAAGTAATTTTTTCATTATTTTATACCAGAGTGCGCCATGGTGTTCATCACTCTACCTTGTAAGATAATAAATAACAGTAAGTTTGGTAAGAATATTATCAAACTTGCTGCGGCTGCAATACCTTGTCCTGCAATAGTATTGCCTTGCATTGAGGTTAACGTCATTAAATAAAACGCCAGTGTTCGTTTAGATTCATCATTAATATACAAAGTGGATGTGCCTACATCATTCCATAATACTTGGAATGCTAAAATACCAACAGTTGCAAGTGCTGGTTTAATCAGTGGTAAGACAATATTAATAAATATTTGCATTTCTGATGCACCGTCTAATTTTGCAGCTTCAATCAGTTCGTTTGGTAATTGATCAATAAATTGTTTTAACAAAAACATCGCAACAGGCATCGCAATCATCGGTAATATATGAACCATATAATTATCAACAAGACCCATTCGTGAAATAATAATATATCTAGGAATTTGTACCGCAATCGGTACAAACATTAAAGCAATCGTATTAATTTCAAATAATACTTTTCTACCCTTAAAGTGGAGTTTAGATAAACCATATGCAGACATTGCAGTAAATAATATGGTTAATGCCACACCAAAACCAGTCACTAAAATACTATTAAGTAAATATCTTGAAAACGGAATACTTGAAGATCCCATGATTAAAAATAGTTCACTAAAGTTATCCATTGTTGCATTTCTAACAAAGAATGCCGGTGGATAAGCAAAGAGTTCGCTTTGAGGTTTAAAAGCGTGATTTAAAATGAATAGAATCGGCAATAACATCAAAATAGATAAAGGTATTAAGAACATATAAAACTTTAACTGACTTCTATGAAATTGACTTGGGTTAATTTTAGTTCCTTGATAACTCATTTAAGCATCACTCCTTATCCCCAAGTAAATTAAATGTAACTTTACTTAGAATATAAACCATTAATAATAAAACAACACTAATTGCAGATGCATAACCCATCATATAACGAATAAAACCAAAATCTTCAATATGGTTAACAATTAATTGTCCAGCATATTGAGGCGTTGGATTAGATCCTGATAAAGTCACACCAATCGCACCAGCTTGGAATGTACTTACAACCGCCATAACCGCACCAAATAACATTTGAGGGCGCATTGATGGGATTGTAATATATAAAATTTCTTGAGTTCTATTTTTAATACCATCAATATATGCGGCTTCATAAAGGGTTTGGTCGATGTTTAAAACACCAGCCATCATCGCTAGAAAACCCACACCCATACTACTCCATAAAGACACCACAATCATAATCACCATTAAGTAATCAGGTGACTGTAAAAACTGAATCGGTTCAATAATAAATCCCCAGTTTAAAAGTAAGCTATTTAAGTAACCTTGTGAGTCACCTGAAAAGATAATACGCCACATGGATGTCATCGCAACACCCATTGTTAGGGATGGTGAATACAAAATAATTGCTAGTATGGTTCTAGGCAATTTTGATATTTGTGCAAGCATCCATGCGAGCATAAAGGATAATATATATCCAACTGGACCAACAATTAAAGCAAACTGGATAGTATTTGATAAGACAAATTGCATAAATACAGTATCGGTTGTAATGAGTTCAATATAGTTATTGACACCAACAAAACTTGGTGCTTGTATCGCATTAAAATAAGTAAAACTTAAACCAATCGCACCAATAACGGGTACAACAATAAATATAGTAAATAATAACCAATAAGGTAATATAAACCAAGCTGGTCTGTTCATCTTCTTAATCATTGCTGTCCACCTCGGTTAACCAGTAATCAACATTATAGATGCTTGGTACATTATAAACATTATTCACACCATTGACATCATAGTCGAATTCTTTCATTTTATTCGTAATTTCTCTATTTGAAATACGTACGGCCTCATCCAGTGCTTGTCTAGGATTTGTACCATTAAATACTATCTTAGTCCATGCATTTGAAATTTCACGTTCAATCATATATGAACCTGGAATACGTGGTGCTTCAAGTGCTGATTCCCATTGTTCTAAAATGATATCCTTATGATGTTCTGGCATTGATAATTGTTTAAATGCCTCTAAATTTGCAGTATTCCAAAAATATGCTTTACCGTAAGTACTTTGTAGTAAAAATGCAAACTCTGCTTGAACATCACTACTCATCCACCAAGATAAGAAATCCCAAGAATCTTGTTTATGCTTGGTTGTACTTAAGATCATTGATGCTTGTGCACCACTGGCAGCATATCGGTTAATGACACCTGGTTCAATTTCATAACCAGGATGTAGCGCGATATCCCATAGGCCATCAAGCTCTACTGCTGCTGTTTGTAGTAAGATATAGGTTGATAGATCACTAATACCAATTGGTAACATACCATATCTAAAGTGATTATAAAAACTTGCAACAAATTTTTCTAAATTATATTTAACAAATAAATCTGACATTAAGCGCATCCCTTGTAGCGTGGCTTCACTATTAATAGCTGTTTGCATACCATTTTCAGTGTATAAATCACCACCAAATTGATAAATAAACGGTAGGGTTGCAACAAATGGCTTTAATCCACTAAACTGAGCCAGTGGTACAAAATAATTCATGCCATAGGTTTGTAAGGTTGATAAAATAGAGGTGACCTCATCCCAAGTATCAGGAATTGTATCAATGCCAATTAAACGTAAGATATCTTTCCTATAATATGTCACCCAAAAGTTTTGAGTTTCAGGTAACCCAAAAACGCCTTCTTCAAAGATATATGGAATCATTGCACCCTTTGAAAAGTCTTTAACGAGTGTCTCATAACCTTCAAATTGCCTTAAATCAAGTGCCGCATCACGAATTGCAAAATCATAAGGAATCCAGTGATCAATACCAACTACAACATCAGGTGCTGTACCACTGGCATTGGCTAAAACCAGCTTATTTTGATCGGGCATTTGTGAGAAGGTAATACGTTTCATCTGAGGATTTAATAACCTGTAATCATCGGTCATCTTTTGCATAATTTCAATATATTGACGTGGATGATTGACCCATACAACCAGTTCATCAACTTTTGTACCTGTTATGGCATATGGATTGTTAATAAATGATAAAACAAGTCTTGCTGTGGATTCATAAATTGAAACAAATATGTTTGCATGTGGACTTGATAGTTTTTGATGACCAGATACAGTGATACGCTCAAACTCCATACCAGTTCTAAGTAATCTTTGCATAACACCGCCCAATAAATTATTTATTGATGCATCCCCATCAGATAACTGTACTAATTTATATGGCAATGAATCTACATTGTTTGCAAGGCTTCTTAAGCGTTTAACAGAAACCATTAAACCGGATATTTCAGCAGGTGTTGAAATTTGACTAAGTTCACTTAATGATTCATATAATGTTTCAATTTCATCAGCCCAAACGAGCATGCGTGACTTCACGTTACCAATTCTTTTTTCAACTTCAAAGTCTTGATTTTGTGAATTGGTATTACTATATAGTTTTTTAATTGCTAAAGATAATTCTTGGATATCTGACATTGTCTCTTTAATCTTTTCAATCGCAGTACGATATGGATAATTGACAGCCTCAAATGAAATCTCGTTTTCGCCAGCTTCTAAATATATTTTTAAAGGTTCATTTGATGAATCGACAAACGTACGATTTAAAAATGAAATAGAATACGGGAAAGCATAGCTTTCAAACAAATCAAATGGTACTTCGCCATTGATTCTAATCTTTCTAAATACTGGCATATCTTTAACAAGATTTTGACGATATTTAACACTTAAATTATAAAAACCTGATTGTTCAACATTGACTTTATATTGAATTGTTTGACCACCGTTTTGCCATGAGTCGCTAAATACAACATTTAGCATTAAATATTGTGTATGGTAATACATGTTTGCTGAATTTTGATCGGATCTCAAACGGATTGAAGGATCTGTCCTTGTATAAATGTCACGTGCAGAAATCTCATATTTGGCATTCATTAAAGTGGCATTCGGATATTTATTTAAATAGGTTTCATAACTTTCAATGTCTTCTTGTGATTCAAGTGTTAAATTACCTAAAAGCAATTCATTATTGACATAAGAAAACTCAATGATATCTCCTGCTTTGAGTTCAAATGCAAACAAACCAGGATGTTGACCCTTAACATCATAAAGTGGTTGATGATGCCATCTAACGACTTTAGATGAGCTTGGTTGAATTTCATTGTTATATCTATCTAAAGAGAATTCTGTTGTATCAAAGGACCATAGAGATGGTAAAGTAATGGTTTGCATCTCATAATATATATGTTCACCATTAATTGTCATGTTTAACTTATTTTCATCAATACGGCTTGTATAGTCATAATAATCAATACCTAAATAATATATGCCGGTAGCAAAATCATTTGGTAATGTGTAAGTAACTGTACTAGATCTATCAATTAAGTAGACTTCATCAGAAAAGTTTTCATTATTTAAAAACGCTTGATACTTGGATAATACATCTGCTGAATTGACATCAATAACATCACTTATGTGTGTTGTACCAGATGTCAACGATACAGGAAAAGTGGTATATGTGTTATACCATGTAAGATCACTTTCTAAATATCCATTATATATTTCTGTATAGGTTGGTATTTCAAGCAATTCATCACTTACTTTAACATCATGATATTGATGTGATAAATTTCTTGTTTCAACATATGCGTTTAGCGTTTTTTGTTGGAAGAAAGATAATGTAATAAATAATACAACTAAAAATGATAAGGTGTATAAAAATAACTTCTTAACACCTACAAAATCAATAAATAATTTAATTTTATCAATACCCATTTTCCAATACTTTCGGATTACTTTCATGATGCGCTCCTTAAATTTCAATTAAATATGAAGAGGGACATATAGATGCCCTCTTCACATTTTATTTTTGTTTATTCGTTGCCTAAATTTTCTAAACGTTCACTAACAATTTCATTAGCTTTTGCTTCCCATACTGCAGCAAACTCCTCAACTGCATCAGAACCAGCAGCTAAAAGTGCACTGTAATTATTTGGGTTTTCTTCACTATTGATCCATGACCATAAATCAATATACCCTGGTAACCATTTATCTAGGTCGGGTCTTGAATATGGTAATCTTTCAATAATTTCTGTAATACCTACCACATCTGAAACAAGTGGTATAATTTTATCCCATAAACCATCATAATCAGCAATAGGGAATCTATCGAGCAATGCTGGTATATCACCATTTAGCTCTGTTGCTACACGGTCCTCATTAATAAGTTCCACACGTTTATTCCATCCATCTTCACCAAAAGTCATCCATTTAGTTAATAAGAATGCTTCTTCTGGGAATTTTGTTTGAGATGAAATGATATGATAGTCTAATATTGTTGGTGGGAATAACTCATCACCTACATTAACACGAGGATATGGCCAAAAACCTAAATTAACGCCTTGTTTTCTCGCTTCAATTATGGTTTGGAATGTCCAAGAACCAGTAATTTCCATAGCTAGATAACCCTCACGTATAAAGAATTGATCTGCTAAGAATGGGTGTTGCTCAATATCGTCTTCATTTAAACGACCTGACGTACCACTATCATAGACATTATTTTCCAAGTCAACTTTCTTACGCATCGCATCTTTCCAAAGTTCATTGGTGCTATAATTAAATCTTGTACCATCCCATGTATCATATGCACCGCCATCAACAGCCATACTAGGTACAACTTGTTGGAAATCAAATGGATAACCTTCCCAGTAGTTAATACCTAACAATAATTTGGTTGGATCAGATTCTGGATAGACATTGATTGCTTTAGCTATTTCTAGCATTTCATCAAATGTCCAATCAAAAACTGGTGCGTTTGTATCTGGGTTTAATCTATAGTTTGTTGCGTTTGTATCAAGTTGTGTACTATCATAGAATTTTCTAGTATTAACTAAGACACCTTTTAAATATTGGAATGATGGTATCCCTAATCGTTTACCCGCATATACTGCAGTATCTGCAATATTTGGATACACTTTTTGTGCATCTTGATCGCTATCCCATAATGCAGTTGCATCATATGCAAGGCCTTCATGAACTGCAGTTGTGACATTATCTATAATGAATACATCAGGCAACATACCAACTTTTGCAGAGTCAACAATTGCACCTGTAAAGGCATTACCTGTACCTGTGATATCTGTACGTAAAGATACGCTAATATCAGGATATTCTTCCATAAATGCATCAATCATGCGCTGATGCATACTTTGGTCACCCCAAGCAGCATAAGATAATACGACTTTTCTACTTGATGTGGTGCCATTACATGCCACCAACAACAAAGATAATATTGTAATTAAAGTAACAATGATGCCTTTTTTCATAATTTGACTCCTAACTATTTTCTAACTAATGTAACTTCTGTAATTGTAAATACACCGATTTCACTTGTAAAGCCTTCACCTAAATTACCAAAGTCTAGTTCAATTTTTACCATTTCTGTAATGGTGGAAACTGTAATTTCAAATGTAATTGTTACTTCCTCATCTTGAGGCATTGCTTGATCAAATTTGGTACCTTCAACTAATGATTGATAACCCCAAGCAGGTACTAAGATGTTTGCTCTTAAATCACGTGCAACACTTGATGTAACTTTCATTGTAAACACATATGTTCCTGCTTCTAAACCTTCTGCGATTTCATATGCATAATGCGGTTGATAAGCCTCCGCGCCAACTTCAGTTACAGTAATAACGATACTGTTTTCATCTTTTGTCATCGTAGCAAATTGAATATCAGAACCTTGTTCTAGTTTGTGTTGGTCACTTGAAAAGTCTTCAATTACGCTAACAAATCCGCTAACGACTTCTACATTAACAACTGCAGTTGCAGTGTTACCAGCAGCATCAGAAACTGAATAAGTAATTTCAAAACTTACACCAGCTACAGTTGAATCAATTGCAGTAACAACTGAACCTTCTAATTCAATAACATAAGTAATTTCTGAAGTTAAATCACCATCAACGATATCACTTGCTGTCACACCATCCATAGGATCAAATGTTTCACCAACCATAACCTCTTTATTTTCACGACCTACTGAAATAACAGGTGCTGTTGTATCTGCATCTGGTTCTGCAATTTCCATAGTGAAATCATCAAACCAGATGGTTGATACTAAACCATTATATTCTAATTCAGAGCCTAGCGCACCCAACCCAAATAATAATGCAGTATTTGTATATGCACCATCAGCTTGTGTAATACCATCTCTGTCTTTTTCAAGTGGATTTACAGTGAATTTGAAACTAAATGTTTGCCATTCTGTAGTAATTGTTGGTTGAATTGTAACACCTGGTAAGAAGTCATAGAACCAAGGCGCGCCTGGTAATAATTCACCAACTTGAATATTAACACGACGTTCATCTAAAGTTTTTGCTCTAAATGTAACTTCATATGTTTCACCAAGT